>JBEKUS010000009.1:0-50887 GCA_049514795.1 Occallatibacter sp. | reverse complement strand
ACTGCTACGGCGCCGGCCACGCCGGAACCGCGCTCTCCGCGGCGCTGGGCATGGCCGTGGCCCGCGACCTGGCCGGCGGTCACGAGCACATTGTCGCCGTCGCCGGCGACGCCGCCTTCACCAACGGCATCACCTTCGAAGCGCTGAACAACATCGCCGCGCAGACCAGGCGCATGATTGTCGTCCTCAACGACAACCAGTGGTCCATCGACCGCAACGTCGGCGCCGTCGCCCGCTACTTCCACCGCATCGTCACCAACGAGCACTACCAGCACCTGCACGAGCGCGCCACGCGCCTCATCGAGCGCTTCGGCGGAAAAACCGCGGCAAAAGTCGTCCGCCGCGCCGAGGAAGCCGCCAAGGGCATGTTGTGGCCCTCCATCCTCTTCGAGGAGTTCGGCCTCGAGTACTTCGGCCCCATCGACGGCCACAACATTCCGCTGCTGGTCGAAACATTCAAGTTCCTCAAGACGCTCGAGCACCCCGTCCTGCTTCACGTACTCACGCAGAAGGGCCGCGGCTTCCAGCCCGCTCTCGATGGCCAGAAGAAGTTCCACGGCCTCGGCCCCTACGATCCCGAGACCGGCAAGACACCCGACGGCTCGACCACCTGGGCGGAATCCTTCGCCGCCACGCTCGCCGATCTCGCCACCAAGGACGAGCGCATCGTCGCCATCACCGCCGCCATGCCCAACGGCACCGGCCTCGACTACTTCCGTCCCCACCATCCCAAGCGCTACTTCGACGTCGGCATCGCCGAAGAGCACGCCGTGGTCTTTGCCGCGGGCATGGCCACGCGCGGCTTCCGTCCCGTCTGCGCCATCTACTCCACTTTCCTGCAGCGCGCCTTCGACCCCATCGTCCACGACGTCTGCCTGCAGAAGCTCCCCGTCCTCTTCTGCATGGATCGCGCCGGCCTCTCCGGCGACGACGGCCCCACGCATCACGGTCTCTTCGATATCGCGTACCTGCGCGGCATTCCCTCGATTGTCCTCATGGCGCCGAAAGACGAAGACGAGCTCGCCGACATGCTCAAGACCGCGCTCGAACTTCCCGGCCCCAGCGCCATCCGCTATCCGCGCGGCGCCATCGCAGGCGTGACCCGCAAGCCCGAGCCGCAGCCTCTCCCCATCGGCAAAGCCGAAGTTCTCTCCGACGGCTCCGACGTCGCCATCCTCGGCCTCGGTCCCATGATCTCGCTCGCGCACGATCTGGCCGCAACCCTCGAGCGCGACAGCTACTCCGCCGCCGTCATCAATCCTCGCTTCGTCAAGCCGCTCGACCGCGAGATGCTCGCTCGCTATGCCTCCCGCGTCGCCGCTTTCGTCACCATCGAGGATCACGTCCTGATGGGCGGCTTCGGCTCGGCCGTCGTCGAAGCTCTCGACGAAATGGGCCTCGCCGTTCCCGTCGTCCGCGACGGCTGGCCCGACCAGTTCATAGAGCACGGCAAGGTCGACCAGCTCCGCACCAAGTACGGCCTCACCGTCGAAGCCGCACTCGCGCAAGTCCTTCCTCTGCTCACCCATCGCCAGCGCCGCGCGCTCGTCGCCTCATGAACTGCTGACCCGCCGGCTTGCTGATTTGCTGACTCGCTGACTCGCGGGTGCCCCAGGTCCCCGATTCTGGGACCTGGGAACCCCTGCCGCTGATTTGCTAACTCGATAGCCTGCTCCCTTGCTCCCTGTTCCCTGTCCCCTGTTCCCTACTCCCTACTCCCTACTTCCTATTCCCTCTTCCTGTATCCTCCATCCATGCTCCGCTCGCTCGCTCTTCCGCGCCGCTGGCTGCTCTGGATTGCGGCGGGGCTTGTCCTGCGCCTGCTCTTCATCTACTTCCCCCGCCCCGTCGATGACGATTTCGTCGATTACCTTCAGATGGGCCACAACCTGCTGCATTCCGGCGTCTACGGCATGGGCTCCGGCAGCGATTTGTTCGCCTCCATGTACCGCCTGCCCGCCTACCCGGTTTTCCTCGCCGTCTTCGAGCTGATCTTCGCGCGCCTCTGGCCCGGCACGTGGCTCAACGCCGTCTTCCTCGTGCAGACCGTCATCGATCTCGCCAGTTGCCTGCTGCTCGCCGCCTTTGCGCGCCGCTTTCTCTCCGATCGCGCCGCCGAAGTCACGCTCGCTCTCGCCATGCTGTGCCCCATCACCGCCGTCTATGCGGCCACCGCGATGACCGAATGCCTTTCCATCTTCGCGATCGCGCTCGGCATCTACGCCGCGGGCCGCGCCCTCGCCGCCGAATCCTCCGGCCGCCGCGATCTCCGCGCACTGCTCCTGGCCGGAGCCGCTTCCGCTCTCGCCATGCTTCTTCGCCCCGACGGCGCAGCTCTCCCCGCGGCAATCGCCCTGGGATTGTTCCTCTATACCTTCCGCGCCCGCGCCTCTGCTCAACCCGCGCTCCACGCTCTTCGCCGCAGCCTCGCCGCCACTACGATCTTCTGCTGTGCCGCACTGCTGCCTCTCGTCCCCTGGACCATCCGCAACTGGGTCGACTTCCATACCTTTCAGCCGCTGGCGCCGCGCTACGGCGATCCCGGGGAGCAATCCATTGCCGGCGCGCGCCGCTGGCTCCGCACCTGGACCGTCGAGTTCGTCTCCACGGCCAACGTCTGCTGGAACTTCCCCGGAGACACGATCGATCTCGCCGACCTTCCCCCGCGCGCGTTCGACTCGCCCCAGCAGCGCGAGCAAACCCTCGCGCTCATCGCCGAGTACAACCAGACCCGCACCCTCACTCCTCAGCTCGTCGACGGCTTTGCCGCGCTCGCCGATCGGCGCATCCACGACCATCCATTCCGCTACTACGTCACTCTTCCCCTGCTCCGCGTAGCCGACATGCTCTTCCGCCCCAGAACCATCGAGTACGATCTCGACGTCTTCTGGTGGCGCTGGAGCGAGCATCCCGCCGATTCCGCCTGGGCGATCCTGCTCGGCCTCATCAACCTCTTCTACGTCGCCGCGGCGGCCTGGGCCTTTCTCCGCCGGCGCGTGCCCTGGCCCGCCCTGTTCGCCGCCTATCTCGTTCTGCGCTTCCTGGTCATCGGCGCCATGGAGAATCCCGAGCCGCGCTATACGGTGCAGTGCTTCCCCATCTTCATCGTCGCCGCCGCTGCCGCCCTCACCCGCTCCCGCAGATTCTCCGTCTCGCCGCCAGCCAGCTGACTCGCCGACTTGCTGACTCGCTCCCTCGCTCCCTTGCTCCCTCGCTGACTCGCCCACCCCCGGCCCAGGCTCTCCGATCCCTGATCCCTGTTCCCTGGTGTGCGACAATCCTCATCAGACCGATCTGTTCATGCGATGGCACGCTCTTTTCCCGGCTCTGCTCGCGGCAGGCTGCACCTTGGCCGCCGTTCCCGCCCGTTCGCAACCGGCGCCCCCGGCCGCCCCGGTCCCGCTCGTCCTCGTCGGCGGCACAGTCATCGATCTCACTGACTGGGGCCGCTCGGCGCACGACATTCCCGACGCCGTCGTGGTCATCGGCGATGGCCGCATCGCCAACGTGGGCCTCCCCGGCGAAGTCGCCGTCCCCAAGGGCGCGCGCATCATCGACTGCACCGGCAAGTACCTCATCCCCGGCCTCGTCGACGGCTATGCCGGCCTGAACTCCCAGGCCCAGGCCAATGCCAACCTCTACATGGGCGTCACCACGGTGGTCGCCCGCGCCGACTTCCAGCACGGCTTCGTCGATACCGGCGCCAACCCCGGCCCCCACATCTATCCCATCGACACCATCGGCGTCACCGACAACTGGAGCCTGCTGGCCCGCCGTCCCGAGTGGGTCTCAAAGCTCCGCGAGGGTCCGCATCCCGCCGAGCTCCGCCCCCAGGACACCGCCCGCCAGATGGTCGACACCGCGAAGCTCGGCACGCGCGTCCTGCTGCTCACCGCCCACCTCACCGCCGCCAACTCCCAGTGGATCGTCGCCCGCGCCCACGAGATGGGCCTGGTCACCTACGGCGACTTCGTCTCCACGCCCTATCGCGTCGGCGTCGAGGCCGGCGTCGACGCCCTGGTCCACATGGACCGCTACCTCCTCGGCGTCATTCCCGACGAGCTGCAGCGTCCGCTGGTCGAGGACCCCGAAGGCCCCTCGGCCGACACCGCCTTCGACTACTCCGAGCGCGTTCCCCTCACCGATGCGCGCCTGCGCAACTATGCCCACTTCCTCGCCGCGCATCGCTCCGCGCTGATGCCCACCTTCAGCCTGCGCTACGCCGAGCTGCCCGGCCACCGCAACCTCTGGCAGGAACCCGCCGCCGCGCTCCTCGACCCCGGCCGCATGTACCATCCCACCGACCAGGCCACCGGCGACATGACCTACCCGCTGCCCGCCTGGTCCCACCGCCTGCCTGCCATGTCGCAGCGCTGGATCGAAGAGGACATGCAGAAGAAGGCCGCCCAGTCCGCTCTCCGCTTCTGGCGCCTCAACGAAATCATCTTCTCCACCTTCCCCCACTACCTCGCCGGCTCCGGCGCCGACGCCATGGGCGCCATGCCCGGCATCTCTCTCCACACCGAACTCGAACTGCTCGTCCGCCTCGGCCTCTCCCCGCGCGAGGCCCTCGCCGCCGCCACCAACAACTACGCCCTCCAGTTCGGCTGGAACGAGCTCGGCCTCATCGCCCCCGGCCGCCGCGCCGACATCGTCGTCCTCGACTCCGACCCCACCGTCAACATCTGGAACGCCCGCCGCATCGCCGCCGTCCTCCTCGACGGCGAACCCCTCGACCGCAACTCCCTCCTCCACCTGCGCAAGTAGCCCCGTGAGTGCGGGTGCCCCACCTTCGCCACGCTCTCGTTTTTGTGGCTAGGGTGGGATCGGCGGTGCCCCATCCAAGCTCCGCTTGGGTGGAGGCCGACTCGTCCCTAGTCCCTAGTCCCTTCGTCCCTGCTGGCTCACCAACCGCCCATCGCAACCACCGAACCCAGAAAAGATGCGACAAGCCGACCTGTCGGGACTAATCGTGGGCAGCTGGCCGATCCGGCAGCCCGAATTGCGAACGCGTCACAAGCGACTGGTCCGACACTTCTCCCGTGCAGCTACCGCAGTAAAATAGATTGCGCCGACAAGTTTCTACCACAGCAGATGGGGAGACTCCTTGAGAACCGTAATTCCACCCTACTATCTCGAATTAGTCGCCGACGCAGCATTGAAATCTTACTGGCGCAAGAAGGCCCTTCGGCTTTTCCTGCGCCGCTGCGGGGTTTCGGAGGGATTCCTGAGCACTTGGCAAGGCGAGGAAAGCAAGCGGGACCTTCTGCATCGGCTCTTCCCTAAGCTTGAGGAAAACGGCGATCTTGGACTTCGCCTAGTCAACCGCATGGCGGACTCACTAATTCAACAGGCGTCGTTTCCTGACTTGGCCGGTTGGGAGGACTCCAAGGAGAAGATCGCCAACGCCACCGCGGCAGTCAACGCACTTCGCGAATATCGAAACGCGCAACAAGCACTGGCGGCGACAGAGAAGGAGAAGGCCGAGGCAAGAAAGCGGGCGGCAGAAATCAACGCAGAGATCAGGGCGCGCGCCGCCGACCTTACCAAGCTAGAGGAACAGCTAACCCAACTATCGAAAGAGCTGGGCACGAAATCAGCCGGCTATGACTTTCAGGAATGGTTTTACAAGCTCGTTGATTATTTCGAAGTCGTGAATCGGAGGCCCTACGTAGCCGAAGGAAGGCAGATCGACGGCTCGATTACCGTCGACGGAACAACATATCTGGTCGAATTGAAATTCACGCGCGACCAGGCGGATTCGACGGATATCGATTCGCTCTATAAGAAAGTGGGCGGTAAAGCGGACAACACCATGGGGGCCATGTTTTCGATCTCCGGCTATTCCACCACAGCGATTAAGGAAGCCTCGGGCCCCAAGGGGCTGCTCTTGCTTTTCGACCATAATCACCTGTACATGCTCCTCCATGGCAGTTGCACACTTGAAGAGCTGATTCGCCGCGTGCGCAGACACGCTTCCCAGACGGGCGAGGCCTACCTCGGCCCCCTTGGCTTCGACGAATGAGAGATACTACAGCTTGCAGTGGAATAAGGGGCTATGCCCGATGTCGAACCGGCAAATTTCATCACGGATGACTCATGAGAAGCTGACCTGCCGCTACTGACCACTGCGATCATAGATCGATCTAGGCCCGAACGGGAGACAACTGCCCCGCTGATCGAGACTGCTACCCGGATATTGATGAAGCGCTGAACCGAAAGAAGTCAAGAATTGTCGATTGATTTTGCAGGCAGCGGGCCGTGGCAGGCATCAAGGAACCGGATGGCGAACCCGGTAAACTCAAACCAACTATCTACTTCAGAACTCACCTTTGCCTCGAACCCGTCAAAATTGCTGTCAACCTTGTAGTTTCTTCGTATCAGGCCGAGCCGCTCATATGCGTCCGGGTACACACCTGGTGGAATGTCGAATTCTTTTGGCCCAATAAAGCGTCTGGCTCCGAAGGCCCACAGCGCAAGTTCCGTCCCATCGGTTAAGCGTTCCTTTCCGAGAAACTTGGAGGTCTCTTGGCAGATGACTTCGAGATGCCGTGCCTCATCCGGTGTGAGCTGCTTTAGCGTCTCGATGAACGATGGTGATACCGAGTCGGTCTGCTGCGACGCCGTGGCGAGTAGTCCTGCCCACATCCCCTGGAGTGTCTCGGTGTTCTCAACCGAGCTAGCCTCTATGATGGGCAGCAGCAATCGTGTCGGGACAGCGTTTGCCGGTAAGCCCGCATCGCCAAGAATTCGCTCCGTTCTCCGCAGCGTAGAGACCAGATTTTTGGCGCGGTAGACCCGAACGTTATCCGCGAGAATAGCTCCGAATTCGTCGAACATCGGGCCGGCCAATCTATGCAAGAGATCAACCGCCTTATCAAACGGGCCTGATCTCACAATCTCACTGAAGTCGCTCATAATCGCGCCGCTGATTTATTCTGTGTTGTTGCTGACATCCTACCACCTCAGAATCGTCCCGGGCAGGGTCATAGCCCCGGCATCGGCCTCAATCGTGCTCATTCTTCGGTCGTGCCGTCTTCCTCACAACCTCCCTTAAGCGATAAGATAGTCGGAAATGAGCGACAGAGCAGCACTAATAATCGGAAACTCCGCTTATCCCAAGGGCTCGGCCTTGCGGAACCCTGCGAACGATGCCCGGGATCTCGCCAAAGCTCTCAAACGCTTCGGCTTCGCCACGAGCGTTGTGACGGACGGCACCATTGAGGAAATGGAAAACTCCCTCGCGTCTTTCAAAAAGCGCCTCAATAGCGCGAAGGTCGGTCTTCTGTTTTTTGCCGGCCACGGCATCCAGATGAAGGGCGAAAATTACCTCATAGCGATAGATACAAAGACATCGGACGAGGCAGCGGCGCGTCATTCATCTCTTCCGCTCAATCAGGTCATTGAGACGATGGAGGAGACGCCCACCGAGACTAACATCATCATTCTCGACGCGTGCCGGAACAATCCGTTTGAGCGCGCCTGGGCGCGCTCGATGATCCCGCGGGGACTCGCGCCCGTGTACGCTCCAAAAGGCACTCTGATTGCCTACGCGACTTCGCCAGGACAGGTCGCTTTTGATGGCGATGGGGAAAACGGCGCATACACAGCCGCTCTGCTTCAACACCTGGACGCAGTGGACTGTTCAATCGAGACAATGCTTAAGCGCGTCCGAAACACGCTAAGTGCATCCACTTCTGGCAAGCAGATTTCATGGGAGCACACTTCTCTTTCGGGGGAATTCTACTTCAATCGCAGCGTTGGCGTGAGGATTGATCTCTACGACGACACCGCGCTGCGGGACAAGTTCTTCGTGCTGGATCGAAAGAAGGCCTCTCACCGAGTTATTGAGGGCCTGAAGTCCCACGATTGGTATACACAAAACCCGGCACTTGACGCGTTCACGGATGCTCAAATGGCGAGGGCAAAGGCAGATTCACTGTTCGTGGTGGGACGAAATGTGTACCAAGCTGCGTGTGGCGGGTCTCGAAGTGCCTACCGATTCATCGAGCATTTTGCTTCGTTAGCTTCGGGCCTCCCTTCCGAAAAATGGCGGGCATTGCTCGATGGAATGCTTTTCGAGGTGTTTTTCGACTCGCACGGAGAGATTCGCAAGGAACTGAAGAACGATCGATTTGAGGAGGTCTTTAGGCTTCAGCAATTCCCATCTCTTGCTGGGAGCTTCGACTTCATCTCGGAGTGTGTCATCCCTTTCTCTGATCGCTTTCATGTCCAGCCGGGCCGCAATCGTGAGGTTGCACTTGACGTAGTTACGCGAAGTACCGCAAATGACGCTATCGTCGAGGAGGTACTTCTGGGAGGGAAAAACATCTTCTGGGTGAAAGGCTATGATTGGGAAGAAGCCGATTCGGATGAAACATCCGCGATGCGCTCCAAAGCGCGTAAGGATTTCGAGCAGGAACTCGCTACAGGCTTGACACTGCCGGTACACCTCCTGAAAGCGTCCTACCCGAAGCTCCCCAACGTTCCCGGATCATTGAAGGTGCCCTGGGGATGGACCGTTGAAGTGATACCCCAAAAGTGAGACGGGAATGCCTGCAAGGGGCCTGCCGTTCCGCACGTCCTGCCACGCCAAGCCACCGCCAGGCGCTCATCCCGCCATTCACCCCCGAACGCCCACGCCGAAACCGCCCGTCAACCCCCTCGCCTCGCCCCGCCCGCCGCAACTTCCTGACTTGCTGACTCGGCGACTTGCTCTCTTGCCCCCTTGCTCCCCATCTTCGTCAAGCCCCCACGCCCCGGTTCGGCCTGCCCGGTAGTCCTCTAAGTCGTTGTTTTTCTGATCCCTGACCCCTGATCTCTAACCCCTGTCTTCTTTGCAGATCATTTCCCCCTTTCGGAGCAAAATGGCTCCATGATCGAAGAGCAAACCAGAATCTCTCCCTCGCCACGATCCTTTTCCCGGCCCGCCCTCATTCTGACCACTGACCACTGTTCACTGACCACTGTTTCTCCGGCGCACAATGGTCCCATGATTCGACTCCACGCCAGGGAGCAGGGGCGCCTTGCTGGCTCGCTGACTCGCCGGCTTGCCGACTTGCCTTCTCATTCCTCCGCTCCCCCTCCGCCATCCATCCGCCGGCCCGGGGTTTTGCTGACAACTGACCACTGTTCGCTGTCTTTTTGTTCCCTCGTTCCCTTGTTCCCTGCCTTTCTACTCCCTACTCCCTATTCCCTGTCTTTTCGTTCCCTTGTTCCCTCGTTCCCTTGTTCCCTGCCTTTCCCCACCCCCCCTATGCACTCAAAAAACGGGTTGTGGAACTGTGAAACTGCGCACGTCTCGAACCTCAACCGAATCAACCCGATACACGCACCGCGCCGAAAGCTCACAGAAACACAGAAGCTGTGAAACTGTGGACGGTCCGCAACCCGTTCCATTTCAACAGCCTGCAAATACCTGCTTCACAGTTTCACAGTTTCCGTTTTGATCGCTTTTGCGTTCGTTGAATTTTCCGCTTCGCTCACCGCGAATCGAGCTGAAAGCTGATGGCTGAAAGCTGCCTTATTGACCTGCTAACTCCGCTAACTCCGCTAACCTCGCTGGCTCCGCTGCTTCGCTTCATGTACCCTTGAAATCAGCAGCCATCCAATTCCCCATGCGCTTTCCCTCCTTCTTCGCGCGTTCTTCCGGCCATCGTCACAACCGCCTCCTGGTCCTCATCGCGCTCTACAAATTCCTTCACGCGCTCGTCTACATCGCCATCGGCGTCGGCGCCCTTCATCTCCTCCACAAGGACGTCGCCGACCAGATCGACCTCCTCGCACGCCATTTCCGTTTCGATCCCGAGTCGCGCCTGGTCAACTTCCTCCTCGACAAAGCCTCGCTGCTCAACGATCCCGTTCTGCGCCGCATCGGCTTCGTCGCCTACTCCTACGCAGCCATCACCATGGCCGAGGCGATCGGCCTCTATCTCGAACAAGCCTGGGCCGAATACCTTACCCTCGTCATCACCGGCTCGTTCCTGCCCTGGGAGCTCTTCGAGGTCTTCCGCCGCATCACCTGGTTCCGCGTCAGCCTGTTCACCATCAACCTCCTCGTCTTCGCCTACCTCCTGCGCATCGTCCTCGAACGCGCGCGCCACCGCGCCAAGTCCCGCCAGAAGTCCTCCCCTTGAGCCCGCTCGCTGACTTGCTGACTCGCTGACTCGCTGGCCTGCTGACTCGCTGGCCCGCCAATTCACCGTGCGCTCGTCCCGGCACGTTCCGCACTACAATGGACGCGGAGGCGCGGGCGCTTTCCAGTTCCGGAGTTCCTTCCCCGTGGACTCTCGCGGCAGCCTTTTGCCCGGGGAACTGGAGCGGAGGGGAGAACGCTCATGCACTCACCGAAAGCTCTGCCTCGGCTCGAACTTCTATCTCTGCTGCTCGCTCTGCCCGTCGCGGTCGCCGGCCAGCCATCCGGCACGGCAGGCGCGCAATCGACCACCCGTCCGCAGCTCGTGGTGCAACTCGGGCACTTCCATGAGATCGAAACGGTTGCCTTCTCGCCCGACGGCCGCACGATGCTCACGGCCTGCGCGGACAAGACCGCCAAGCTTTGGGACGTTGAAACCGGGCTCGAGATTCGCACCTTCGCCGGCCACACAGACCGCGTCACCGGCGCCGTCTTCTCGCCCGACGGCCGCACCGTGCTCACGGCAAGCTGGGACAAGACCGCGAAGCTATGGAATGTAGAGACGGGCCGCGCGATTCGCACCTTCACCGGGCACGATGACTCGATCCTGAGCGCCGCGTTCTCTCCCCGCGGCGACACGATTCTGACGGGGAGCGCCGACGGCTCCGCGATTCTCTGGGATGTGGAGACCGCGAAGGCGATTCGCACCTTCAAGCCGGAGAATGCGGGCCAGATCAAGGCCGTTGCCTTCATGCCCGACGGCCGCCGCGTGCTGACGGCAGGCAGCGACGGCTCTACGATCCTCTGGGACACCCGGACCGGCCAGGCGCTTCGCTCCATGAGTCATCCCGGCGCGACGGCCGTCGCTGCCTCGCGCGATGGCCGCCTCGTGGCGACGGGCGACAACTGGGGCGGCAAAGCCGATCTGTGGGACGCCGCCACAGGGCAGCAGATTCGCTCTATCCACGACCCCGGCAGCGTAACCAGCGTCGCCTTTTCGCCCGACGGACGCGCGCTTCTGGTGGGCAACGATGCGGACACGACCGCCACCCTCTGGAATGCTGAAACAGGCCAGATGATTCGCAAACTGACCGGCCATTCCGAGCCGGTCTGGGCTGTGGCGTTCTCGCCCGACGGCCGCCGCGCGCTCACCGGCAGCAACGACGGCATCGTCAAGCTCTGGGACTTGGCGACCGGAGAGGAGATTCGCACTTTTGCCGGGCACGCAGACCAGATCTGGAGCGTTGCTTTTTCACCCGACGGCCGCAGATTGCTCGCCGGAGGCGGGGACAAGCTCGCCAGACTCTGGGACGTCGCGGCGGGCCGTCAGACCGTCGCCTTCGAGGGGCATCCCTACGGCGTCACCGGCGTCGCATTCTCTCCCGGCGGGCGAACGGTTCTCACCTCGGGTATCGAAGGAACCGCTGTGCTCTCAGATGCGGAGACCGGGCGGGTGATTCGCACCATCGACACGCAGGCGAAACCGGTGGAACACATCGCCTTATCCCCAGACGGGCACAGGATCCTCATCGGCAGTCCCGAAAACATCGCACAGCTATTCGACGCCGAGACCGGGCAGGAGATCCGCTCCTTCAAGGGCCATAAAGAGGTGGTGGATGCCGTTGCCTTCTCGCCGGACGGCCACAAAGTGCTGACCGGCAGTTGGGACGACACGGCCATGCTTTGGAACGCAGACACGGGCGAGCGGATCTTCACCTTCAAGGGGCACACGAACGACGTCACCAGCGTTGCCTTTTCGCCCGATGGCCGCACGGTTCTGACCGGAAGCGACGACCACACTGCGAAGCTCTGGGATGCAGGCACCGGGAACGAGCTTCGCACCTTCACGGGTCACACGGACGAGATCTGGAGTGTCGCTTTCTCGCCCGATGGACGGCGGATTCTGACGGGAAGCAGCGACAACACCGCGAAGATGTGGGATGCGGAAACCGGGCAGGAACTTCGCACCTTCGCCGGGAACTCGTATTGGGTCCGCGACGTCGCCTTCTCGCCCGATGGGCGCAGAGTGATGACAGCCGGCGCGGACGGCACGGTGAGAATCTGGGATGCGGACACGGCTCGCGAGCTTTGCAGTCTCGTCTCCTTCAACGATGGCAACTGGGCTGTGGTCGATCCCGAGGGCCGTTTCGACTCGAGCAATCTCGACGGCGGCGCGCCCCTGGCCTGGGTCGTTCCCGACGACCCCATGCGCCCGCTTCCGCTCGAAATCTTCATGCGCGACTACTACACGCCGCGCTTGCTCGCGCGCATTCTGAGCGGCGAAACCCTTCCGCCCATCCGTTCCATCGCCGAGATCGGGAACCGCGTGCAGCCCGAAGTGGCCATCGTTTCCGTCAGCGCATCGAAGGCGCATCCCGGCCGCGCCGACGTCGTGGTCCACGCGGCCAGTCGCACCAGTGAAAAGGGCCAGCCCAGCGGCCTTCAGGATCTGCGCCTCTTCCGCAACGGCCAGCTTGTCGGCTATCGCGAAGACGCGCTCCACGACGGCGACTTCGCCTTCAACGGCATCCAGCTTCCCACTGCGGCGCAATCCGTCGCCTTCACCGCCTATGCCTTCAACTCCGAGCGCATCAAGAGCGCCACCGCGCAGAAGGAGTATCGATACACTCCGGGCCCGCCGGCCAAGCCGCGCGCATGGCTCGTGCAGATTGGTGTCAATCGATACCAGGCCGCCGGCTGCGACCTTCACGGCTCGGCCAACGACGCCGGAAAACTCAGCCAACTCCTCGCAAATCGCCTCGCTGCGCGCGGCCTGATCGTCAAGCCGGATCTGCTGGTCTCGGATGGCCCGATCGGCGATGCAACCAAGGCGAAGATCCGTTCCGCGCTCGCCGCCATCGCCGCCTCCGCCACGCCCGACGATGTCTTCTTCCTCAGCTTCTCCGGTCACGGCTACTCGAACCAGCGCGGCCAGTTCTACATCCTGCCTTCCGATGTGCAGGGCTCATGCCAGGGCGTCGACGATCGGATGCTCCAATCCGCCATCTCCGCCGGCGAGCTCACCGAGTGGCTGCGTCCCATCGATGCCGGCCAGTTGACCTTCATCCTCGACTCCTGCGACTCGGCCTCGAGCGTCGAGTCAAACAACTTCAAGCCCGGCCCCATGGGCAGCCCCGGCCTCGGCCAGCTCGCCTACGACAAGCGCATGCGCATCCTTGCCGCCAGCCAGCCCAACCAGGCCGCGCGCGAATCCGACACCCTCCACCAGGGCCTGCTCACCTACGCGCTCACCCAGCAGGGTCTCGTCGAGGGCCACGCCGACTGGAACCCGGTCGACAGCAAAATCATGGTTGGCGAGTGGCTCAGCTACGCCGCCGATGCCGTGCCCAGGTTTTTCGAATCGGGCGCGGTCAAAACGCAGCGCGGCCTCGTGCCTGTCGGCGAACCGGAACACGACGTTCCTTCCGCCCAAACCCCGGCCCTCTTCGACTTCTCCAGAACCGACGCCTTCGTCTTGCAGTGACAGCGGCTGGCCGGCGCATCTTGCCCGCTACAGCGGTTCCAGAGTTGCTGTACCCAAAAGCCACTGAGGCGAAGTGGCTCTTTCCTTAAGAAAGAGCCACCTTGAACCACGCTCGCTATAGCAAATTAACTCTGGAACCGCTCTAGAAGTCCTCCGTCTGAGCGGCGGCCGCTAACTCGCTGACTTGCTAACTCGCTGACTCGCCGACTTGCTCCCTCTGCACCGACCGGTTCACGGCGCTGATGATCGCGCCCAGCGAAGCACTGACGATGTCGCCGTGCATCCCGACTCCATAGACCGAGTGCGTCGAGTTGCCGACGCGCGCTTCGACGAAGCAGATGGCGGTCGCGTCGGCGCCGTCGCCGATCGCGTGCTCTTCGTAATCGGCGATGCGCACCTGAATCCCGAACTTCTTCTGGAAGCCGGCGATGAATGCTTCGATCGGACCATTCCCCTCTCCGGAAAAGATGTGGTCCACGCCGTCCCTCGCGACTCTCGCCGTCAGCATGTTCCTGTCTTCGTTTGAATCGTCCCGATGGCCGCGGAGAAGATAGGGTGCGTGCCGGTCGATGTACTCGGCCCTGAACGCCTCCCAGATCTCCTCGGACGTCACCTCTCCGCCCCTGGTATCGCTCATCTGCTGCACGATCCGGCTCAGTTCGATCTGCAGCCGCCGCGGCAAACGAATCCCATGATCGCGCTCCAGCAGGAACGCCACGCCGCCCTTGCCCGACTGGCTGTTGACGCGGATCACCGCCTCGTAGCTGCGTCCCAGGTCCTGGGGATCGATAGGCAGATACGGGATCTCCCACAGCCCGCCTTCCGCTTGCGCCGCGAATCCCTTCTTGATCGCATCCTGGTGCGATCCGGAGAATGCCGTGAACACCATCAGCCCCGCGTACGGGTGCCGGTCGTGTACCGGCATCCGGTTGCAGAACTCCACGCACTCGATCACGTCGTTGATGTTCGAGAAGTCCAGCCCCGGATGAATGCCCTGCGTGTACAGGTTCAGCGCCAGCGTCACGATGTCAACATTGCCGGTCCGCTCGCCGTTTCCGAACAGCGTGCCTTCCACGCGATCGGCCCCGGCCATCAACGCCAGCTCCGCCGCCGCCACTGCCGTGCCCCGGTCGTTGTGCGGATGCACGCTCAACACCACCGATTCCCGGTTCTTGATCGTGCGGCTGACCCATTCGATCTGATCGGCATACACGTTCGGCCTCGACAACTCCACGGTCGCCGGCAGATTGATGATTACCGGCCGCGCCGGCGCCGGCTGCCAGACCTCCATCACCGCCTCGCAGACCTCGACGGCGTAATCCATCTCCGTGCCCGTGAAGCTCTCCGGAGAATACTCGTACACCCATTCGGTCTCGGGATGCCGCAAGGCATACTCGTGGACCAGCCGCGCCCCTTTGACGGCCAACTGTTTGATGGCCTCCTTATCCATGCCGAAGACCACGCGCCGCTGCAGCGTCGAGGTCGAGTTGTACACGTGCACGATCGCCTTGTGCACGCCGCGGATCGCCTCGAACGTGCGCTCCATCAGGTCCTCGCGCGCCTGCACCAGCACCTGCACGGCAACATCGTCCGGGATCAGCTTGCGCTCGATCAACTCGCGGCAGAAATCGAAATCCGTCTGCGACGCCGCCGGAAACCCGGCCTCGATCTCCTTGAACCCGCTCGCCGTCAGCAGCTCGAACATGCGCAACTTGCGCGCGCCGTCCATCGGTTCCACCAGCGCCTGGTTGCCGTCGCGCAAATCGACGCTGCACCACGCGGGCGCCTTCTCGATCGTCTTCGACGGCCAACGTCGGTCATCCAGCCGGAAATCGGCTACGGGCTTGTATTTGGTGCTCGGATCTTTCAGCATTCTTCCTTCTCCCGCCAAAAAACTAAGGCCACCAGCGGTCTCCCCGCTGATGGCCTCTCAAACCGAATCGAGTCAGCCTCAGCCGGGGAGCCAAATAAGGCCCAGCCGCAGCAGGCTAA
Source organism: Occallatibacter sp. (assembly GCA_049514795.1). Lineage (GTDB taxonomy): Bacteria > Acidobacteriota > Terriglobia > Terriglobales > Acidobacteriaceae > Telmatobacter. The sequence continues at coordinate 35,276 of JBEKUS010000009.1, read as the reverse complement.
GGGCGAGGCTCGCCGTCTCCCGCGTCGTCGTCGGGATATCTGTCAACTCGCCTCTGCGACCCATCGGCATACTCGATGCTTCCAATATAGGTCTCTCTTCGGCCGCTCCGCAAGCGCGCTCTACCCCGTCCCGCTCCAACGAAAGAGTCATACCGGCCCCCTCGCTCGCCGGCATGCAGGCTCGCCGCCTCACTTTTCGTCCCTTGTCCCCACGTCTTCGCCTTTCCCGCTTCCGGAGATTATCCTGAAATGTGACTGCCAGGCCCACCGCCGGTCCCAAAACCACGCGCCGGAAGATCCGAATCCGGTCCTTGATTAAGTGGTTCTTCATCTGCGTGGCGTCTCTCTGGCTGCTCGTAGCTCTGCTACTTGTGTCCGCCCGCTGGATCGACCCGCCCACAACCGCCGTGCACGTCCAGCGCCGCCTACAGGCCTGGATTCACGGCAAACCCTACCACGAACGCTACACTTTCGTTCCCCTCAGTCAGATCTCGCCCGATCTCCAGCACGCCGTCGTCGCCGCCGAGGATGCGCGCTTCTACCAGCACCACGGCTTCGACTGGCACCAGATCCAGATCGCCGCCGAAGACGATCTGGAGCGTGACCGCTCCCGCGGCGCCTCCACCATCACCCAGCAGCTCGTCAAAAACCTGTTCTTCGGAACCGGCCGCTCCTTCCTCCGCAAGGGCGTCGAGTTCACCCTGGTGCCCGTGGCCGAGCTCTTCCTCGGCAAGCAGCGCATCCTCGAGCTCTACCTCAACGTGGTCGAATGGGGCCCCGGCGTCTACGGCGTAGATGCTGCCTCCCGCGCTAACTACGGAATCGCGCCCCGCAACGTCGACCGGGAACAGGCCGCGCGCCTCGCCGCCGTCCTGCCCTCGCCCCTCAGGCGACATCCCGAGCGCATGAACCGCTACAGCGAGATCATCCTCGAGCGCATGCGCCAAGTGGGCTGGTGACCGCTCGCTCGCTCCCTTGCTCCCTTGCTCCCTCGCTCCCTCGTTCCCCGTCTTCCCCCCAATGCGCTATCGTTTCTTGAGGAACCCCTCCCATGCGCGCCGCCGAACTCACCGCTCCCCATTCCTTCCGCCTCACCGACATGCCCATCGACGACCCCGCCCCCGGCGAAGTCCAGATCCGCATCGAGTCCGTCGGCGTCTGCGGCTCCGACCTGCACGCCTACTCCGAGGGCGCGGTCGGCAGCACGCCCAACGTCTACCCCATGCTCCTCGGCCACGAGCCCGCCGGCGTCATCGTCAAAACCGGCCCCGGCGTCACCGGCCTCGCCCCCGGCGACCGCGGCGCGCTCGAGCCCGCTCTCTACTGCTATCACTGCGAGTTCTGCCTCAGCGGCCATCACAACGTCTGCGCCAACATCCGCTTCCTCTCCAACCCCAACCATCCCGGCTTCTTCCGCGAGCTGATCAACCTGCCGGTCTCCAACTTCCTTCCCATCCCCGCCGGCATGTCCTTCGACGAAGCCACTCTCGCCGAGCCTCTGGCCATCGCCCTGCACTCCCTCCGCCTGGTCTCCATCCGCCCCGGCGAAACGGTCGCCGTCATCGGCGCGGGACCCATCGGCCTGCTCACCATCGCCGCCCTGCGCTCCGCCCAGGCCGCCCGCATCTGGGCCGTCGAGCCCCTCGCCCACCGCCGCCAGCTCGCCCTCGGCGTCGGCGCCGCCGCCGCGCTCGAGCCCGCCGAAGCCATCCAGGAAATCCTCCGCGCCACCGGCCAGCGCGGCGTCGACTGCGCCATCGACTGCGCCGCCGCCGCAGACACCACCAGCCAGGCCATTCGACTCGCCCGCAACGCCGGCCGCGTCGCCCTCACCGGCATTCACTCCACGCCCTTCGTCCCCATGGACGGCTCAGCCATGCGCCGCAAGGAACTCACCATCTTCAACGTGCGCCGCTCCAACCACGAAACCCAGCAAGCCCTCGACCTCCTCCAGGCGCAACCCGCGTGGTTCGCGCCGCTGCTCACACACGCACGCCCCCTCGACCGCATCGGCGACGCCTTCTCCATCAACAGCCAATACTCGGACGGCGTCGGCAAGATGATCGTCCGGCCGTAGCGCAGTCCGTCGGACCCGCGATAACAAGACTTGTATCGGGGCGTGACCTCCGTCGTGCCAAGAACCATATCCACCCATTCGAAAAACAGGGTATGCGGCGAAACCCCGGTGAAATCGGCAAACTCTGGTCGAGTTTTTCGTGCGCGCCTGCAAGCCTCATCAAATCAAGCGAAATGTTCGGCAATAACATACTTGACGCACAATTGCGGGCGGGTGGACAATGACCTATGGCCAAACCGAAGAGTAGACGAATCGCAGCGAGCGGAGGGTGGATTATGCTTGCCCTCCTGCTAGGATCTGCCTCGCTTCGCCTCACGGAGTGGGCCAACGCTCATGCCAAGGTACTTGATGGCGTGATGATCGCCTCTACTGTTCTCATGCTTGCGATGGCCTTGTTCTGGTTCTTAACGAATGACGATTCCGACGACAAAAGTGCTACGCACAACGGCAATTCAATTGTGGCTGGCCGCGACTACTTTGGAGATCTGATAAATGCAAGGGATGTACATAAGGGGGATGTGCATCACCACTATTCATCCGTCACGCCAGAAGAGCCGCCGGCCTTAAAACCAAACCTCGTCATATCCGATCCTGAACCTCGCATTCTGCACTCCAATCTGGGGTACTGGAAACTGAGCGAGAAAGGTACGCCAGCAGCGATTTTTTGGGTTCACAATAGGCCCTCTGAGACAACAGGAGGGCGAACTGGCGATGCTCGCGCAGTTTCAGTCGGGCTTACGTTTAGAGAGAAGGGAGTTGTTCTCGATGTTGTATCCCATTCCTGTTGGATTCAGCACATAGAAAACGCGAGGGACATCGGGAATAACGACCGCTACGCGGCCCTAATAGGAACGCTTCACGGTCCTTCTGGGGTGAGAGTCTTTGACAACAAGACAGAGATGGATCGAACTGTCTGGCTCACGCGCAAGCCATTGCCGGGCCCTCCGCGCCTAGAGAGCCGATTGGTTCCGATCGTTTCAATGCTGGAGGTGGATGCCGTCCTAACCTCGGAAGCCGAAACTCTAGCTAAGCGGACGTTTAAATTCATTCGGACCGCAGACAACGAAATTACGATCGTATGAGGGTGATCATGAAGCCTGAATACCGCAAGGGTGCGGAAGCGCGAAAGAACTTTGAAACCACAATGACGAAGCTGTTTCGCGCTCCGAAACCCCCAAAGTCAGAGAGGTGCCCTAAGAAGGCTGCCTCGGAAGAGAAGAAGCACTGATGCGTTTGCCGCGTCCCCACCGTTTAAATCGTGTGTCAGTCTGCCCCCTGTCCCGTCAGTTGGGTGTAGGTGAGGCGACGGCCCACGATCTGGCTCATCGCAAGGGTGAAGCGATCCTCATCCGTGATCTGGTTATCCTTGGTTGCACGATTGTTGTAGCGGAATACTTGCTCCGTCACGTAACGGTCAAGGTGGAACGGTTCAACTGCAACATAGGTACCGCGCAGCTCTCTTTTAGGCAGACTCCAGAAATTCTCCATCCCGTTTGTGTGGACTTGACCGCGCACGTACTCGGTAATGTGGTTCACGGTCTCGTGCATAAATCCGGCTTTTTTAAGCCAATCGTAATTCGGCGCGCTGTCGGTGTAGATGGTCGAGTCCTTGTCGATCTGGCTCAAAATCACTTCTTGGACCGTCTCCCGCTTCACCTCGGGAATGACTTGAGTGCGAACCTGGCGCAACTCCCGATCCAACATCCCCATCACAATCGCTCTTCCTTGATGCTTATTCAACTCAATGGAACGAAGCCGCGCGTCCCGGTGCATCATCTTAGTTTTCGGCCCGATGAAAGCCTCGTCGGCCTCTACCGGTCCGCCGTCAGAGCCACCCATCTTGAATATCGTTCTGCTTTTCATCGCCTCACGAATCCGATGCAGCATAAACCACGCTGTCTTCTGGGTAATTCCAAGCGCCCGGTGAAGTTCGTAGCTGGAGATTCCGTTCTTGCAGTTACAAATCATCCAGACTGCCGCCATCCATTTGTCAAGACTGAGGGCCGAATCCTCAAAGATGGTTCCTACCTTGACCGTGAACTGCTTCTTGCAGCCATTACAGAACCAGAGTTTGCGGGTCTTCACAAACGAGTTCGAGTCCGAGCCGCAACGAGGGCACGTAACCTTGTCGTCCGGCCAGCGGAGGAACTTGGCATAGTCAAAAGCGCGGTCCGAGTCTGCGAAGTAAGCTATTGCCTGGGAAAGAGTTACTGGTTTTTTCATTTCTTCGGCCTCTCATCTAAAAACAGCATAGCGCAGAATCTCTTGTGTGTCAAGTATATTATTGCCATGCGTTCTCTCTGTTCAAACGCGGGATCGTCGGGAACTATCACCAGTTAAGCCCCTGGCATCTCACCCGGTACATGAAGGAATTCTGCTGGCGGTACAATCGGCGCGGTATGCAGCCGTGGATTTTCGGCATGACTCTAAACAATATGGTTTGCCGTAAACCATTGCCGTGTAAAGAGCTTGTCAAGTTCTAGGTTGTCCGAACAATGGACAGTGATAAGGTATCTGCGGAGGCTCTGCGCGTAAGGCAGAGTGCTACTACCAAACCAAAGGCATGAAAATGACCCTACCTACGTGGATGGGCGCGGTTTTCATGGGGTGGTTGAGTAAAATCAGCTTCTCTGTGGAGATCAAACTTAGCTACAACTAGCACGCGTCCCCAGTCCTAGGCTGGGGCGCGGTCCTGTCCATTATTCGGATTCTTGGAGAAACCGGCGCGAGGCTACTCGGGCAGAAGTGCCCCAAGGGATCGCGCACGGGATTCCGCTTCTTGCATCTCAGATTGAGCCTGTAGCACATCCTGAGCCTCTTGACGGATTATCTCGGGGCTCCACCAAGGATACGGGTGAAATTCCGTTGTAGCCAAGCTACGAGCGTCGCTAACCTGAACATCTCTCGCTACTTGGACAATCTCTCTTTTCAAGTGGTCCAGTTTTTCAGTCATTACTGCAAGGGTCTTACGAGCCTGGAGCACTTGCACAGTCGCCGCGTTGCGAATGTTCTCCGCTTCTCGCTCAGTCATGTGATACCCCCGATTCCGAAGTGTATCCTCAGAACTGGTGCAAAATGGGTGCATAACTCGCTTCCCGAACTCAATAGAAGGGTTACTAACGGACACGGACCAAAGACATCTTGGCTAGTCCGTGGTTTTGTGCTTGCACACTATTCGGCCAGTAGGCAGAGCGGATTGCCCGCAACACGCTAGAAAACCACAGTGACCTGGGTGCGCTTGTGAGCCTACTGGCCGAGCCTTTTTGAACTCCTACGTTTCTTGTATTCCTCGAATATCCGCGCTCTCTTCGCTTCCCGCTCTGCCTTGACTCTGGCGCTAATCTCTTCTTTTGACAGTGGTTTAGAGGCGAGCATACGCTTTAGAATTCGGTCGAATTTGGCCGCATCCACCTTGATTTCATCGGGCATAGGAGTATTGTATCGGCGTAAAGGAGATTGTATGGACTCGAATCAACCAGACGAGAAAACTCTTGCGATGCTTATGGTCATCGCGGACATGGTGAATTACAGCGGACCCGGAGTCGATACCCTCACAAGTAAATACGAGAGAGCTATGGAGCAGATTCGCTGGAAGCGATCTGGAGCGCCGCAAATGCCGGGTCGTTCCCCATATCGGTGAAAAACTCGGGATTAGAAGCCTCAGCCCAACGTAGCGCAATTCTTAGGGTCTGCGCTTGTTCCACACGATTCGTGGTGAATTCATCAAGAGCACGAAAAATCGCCTCAAGTCGTTTATCTTCAGTCGATACCAATAAACTAAGCAATCATCAGGGAGCGGAGTCCTTTCAACTCTCAAATAGATTCGGGGCGGGGTGTCGAGTGTGAACATGTGTCAAGGAGATAATCATTAAAATTTCCCGCCGCACTTTGCAGAGAATTTCCCCTCCCTGGCGCACAATAATCCCAGTAACAAGAAAGAGGCCGAGTGAGGCCCTCTGATTCCTGATTCCTGACCCCTGACCCCTGTCGCTAACTCCTTTGCTGAGACGAATCTGCGGATAAGTCATTAGGAATCATCCACTTGGCGCGCCATTCGTGTGCCAACCGCCTGAAACCAAAGCAGTTCCGTACAAAAGAGGAGGCCCCCCTGACTGAGTAGTAAACATCGGAGCTCTCCTCGGGAGCCCCGGACCGCCGCTCAACGCCGTTTTGTCGGAATCGTCGCCGGAGTCAACTTCAAGGCTCCCGGCCCTGGTTCCATCGGAGGCGCATGAGAAATGCGGGCTAGTCCCTATTCCCTGCTCTTTGTTCCCTTGTTCCCTGCTTCTCTGACCCCTGATCCCTGTTTTTCGTCCAGCACTTCGTCCATCAGCATCCGCAGGGTGTTGGCGCGGGCGTGCCCCAGTTGCAGATCGGCCGAAGTCGCCTGCGACACCTCGTCGGCCAGGTTCAGAGCGGCCAGCACGGCCACGCGCAGCGAGTCGGCCGTCCGCCCCTGCGCGGCCACGGCGCGCATCTTGGCGTCGACCACTGCCGCCAGCTCGTGGATGTGCTCCGGATCCTGCCCCGACAAATGGTAGAGCTGGTCGTAGATCTCGACCGTCACGTAGTCGCTGGCAATCAGGCGCGGTTTTTCGGCCATCGCTGTCTCACAGCTCCAGCGCATCCAGTTGCTGGAGCAGCTTCTCCACGCGCTGCCGCACGTGTTCGCGCTCGGTGCGCAGCCCGCTCAACTCGCTCTGTATTTGTTCGACCATGGGCGAATGCGCCAGCACCTGCGCCTCGGCCTGCGCCGCCCGCGCCTCGAGTTCGGCATGGCGCGCCTCGGCCTGCGTGGCGCGGCTTTCGAGCTCGGCGTGGCGTGCTTCGACCTGCATGGCACGCGATTGAAGTTCCGCGGCGCGCGTTTCCGCCGCCTTCCGCGCCTCGCGCTCCCGCTTCACCAGGTCCACCGTGCGGTAAACCCGCTCTTCGAGGGCCGCAAAATCGTCCACGCTCACCGCCAGCGCGCTCGATTCTTCAGGCGCCGTCTGCGGCGGTTCCGCTGCCAGCGCTTCGGCTTCCCGCGCCTCTGCTGCTTCCACTGCTTCCGACTCCCACATCTCCGGCATCGAGATAACCTCCGAATGGCCCTTTATTTGTTAGAGTATAGCGCCAGTTGCGGGAAAATCTCCCTCCTAAACCCGCAGCCGCGCTCCTGCTTTGCCAACAGCCTCCACCACGCGCGCCTCGAATTCCTTTAGCTCCTCCTCGCGCAGAGTACGGTCAGGCGCCTGGAAAGTGGCGCCCAGAAGCAGGGAATACTCGCCCTTTCCCAGCCGAGCGTCCCGGAAAACCTCGCGTACGCGCCAGTCCGCCAGCTCCGGAATGCCCAGACCGGCCATCGCGCGATCGATCGTCTCCCACGGAATGGCCTCGCCCAGAACCAGCGAGAAGTCGCGCTTCACCGGCTGATACCGCGAGATCTCCCGCGCCGCGGGCTTGCGCAGCGGCAGCTTGTAGAGCCGGTCGAGGTACAGTTCGCCTACCAGCACCTCCTGCCGGATCTTCCGGGCCGCCGCCTCGCGCGGATGCAGTTGCCCGAACCACCCAACCGTTATGCCGTCCGCCACCGCGCGCGCCGCGCGATATGGGTGCAGCCACTCCGGCGTGATCCCCGCCTCGGCCGGAAACCGGTCGAAGTACACGGCCCGCGCCTCGAACCGCTCGAGCACCTGCTCCACCACGCCCTTCACGTCGTGGAACTCGATCGTCCGTCCCGGGTGCAGCGCGCTCTCCTCGGGCAGGCTGCCCACCGCCCCGATCGCCAGCGCCGGCCGCTCGTCCACCTTGTCGGTCGTGCCGCTGAACACCGTGCCCATCTCGAACAGCCGCACGTCGTCCACGTCGCGGTTCAGGTTGCCCGCGACCATCGCCAGCATGGCGGGTATCAGCGACGGCCGCAGCACCCCCGCCTCCTCGCTGAGCGGATTGCCCAGAGGGACCACCAGCGCGGGCTGCGGCGCCGTCAGCACCGCCTCGGCCGCCGAGCAGAACGTGCTCCCGATCGCCTCGTGGAACCCGGCCGCCCGCAGCGTGCCGCGCACCGCCGTCTCCTTCCCTGCGCAGGGCAGCGCCTGCACGCCCTCGCCGAACGCCGGCAACGTATTGGCGAACCGGTTATACCCGTAAACCCGGGCCACCTCTTCGATCAGGTCGATCTCGCGCTCCACATCCAGTCGCCAGCTCGGCAGCGTGACGCTCCATGCAGCATCGTCAGCCGCCTGCGCCGGTAGGGACGAAAGCCCGCATCCCAGCGCCCTAAGCACGTTCTCCACGGTCGCGGCGGTGATTCCTTCGGCATCTTCGGTAGTGCCCAGGATTCGCTGGACTTCGCTGAGTTTGAGCTCAATCGGCTTGCGATGCGCGGTGCGCGCAGCAATCGCGGGTACCTGCGCGTCGACCAGCTCGCCCTCCACCCATCCGCCGTTCGCCAGCAGGATGGCGCTCACCAGCGCTGACGCAATCGGGGCGGCGTTGAAGTCCGCTCCGCGCTCGAACCGGTGGCTCGCGTCCGTGTGCAGCCCATGCCGCCGCGCCGTCTGCCGCACCGCCATGGGATCGAACCACGCCGCCTCGACGAGCACGTTCTTCGTCTCCGCGGTGATCATCGTGTCCCAGCCGCCCATCACACCGGCCAGCGCCAGCGCCTTCTTGTGGTCGGCGACAACGAGATCCTCCTCGTACAGCACGCGCTCCACGCCGTCCAGCGTTTTCAGCCGCTCGCCCTTCCGCGCCCGCCGCACGATGATTCCTCCCTCAATCTTGTCCAGGTCGAAGGCGTGGGTCGGCTGGCCCATCGCGAGCCAGGCGAAGTTTGTGGCGTCGACGGCGTTCGAGATCATCTTCTGATCGAGCATCTGGAAGTAGGCGACTACCTCGGCGCCTTTGAACCAGTCCCGCGACTCGCCGATCGTGACATCTCGCAGCACGCGCGCGGTAAACCGCCCGCAGGCATCCTGCGCTTCGATCTGCACGGAGTAGGGCTTGGCCGCCGGCCTCGCCGCGGGAAGCCGGAAGTCGAGCTCCGGCAGGGCGAGCCCGTAGATCGCAGCCGCCTCGCGCGCCACGCCATAGTGGTTCATCGCGTCCACGCGGTTGGTGGTGATGTCCATCTCGTAGAGCGAGCCGTTGCCTTCGCCGAGCGGATAATTCCCCTCGACGGCGATGCCTCGCAGGGTCAGAGCCTCCGCAAGCTGCGCGTCGTCAACCGGCAACCCTGGCAAATACGCTCGAAGCCATTTGGTCAATATCTTCATCGAACTCTCGTGATCCAGTCAGCGCGTTCCTCGCGCTCACACGAATTGGCTCAGGAACCGCATATCCCCCGCAAACAGGCTGCCGATTTCGCTGATGCCGTACTTCATCATCGCGATGCGCTCGGCGCCCATGCCGAAGGCGAAGCCGGAGATCTTCTTCGAATCGTAGGCCGGCTGCTTCTCGGCAGCGAAGGCAAACACCGCCGGATCGACCATTCCGCAGCCCAGCAACTCGATCCAGCCCGAGTCTTTGCATTTGCGACAGCTTTTGCCGCCGCAGAAGATGCAACTGATCTGCACGTCGGCGCTCGGCTCGGTGAAGGGGAAGAACGACGGGAAGAAGCGTGTCTTGACCGCCGAACCGAAGAGCGCCTTCATGGCGTGATCGAGCGTGCCCTTCAGGTCGCTGAAGGTGATGTTCGTATCCACGCACAGCCCCTCCACCTGGTGGAAGATCGGCGAGTGGGTCGCATCGGCCGCGTCGTTGCGGTGCACTTTGCCGGGAATCACGATGCGTACCGGAGGCGGCTGCTGTTCCATGGTCCGCATCTGCACCGGCGAGGTGTGCGTGCGCAGCAGCAGACGGTCGCGCAGCGGCTTGCGCTCCTGATTGGCGACGACGAGCGTGTCCTGTGTATCGCGCGCCGGATGGCCGGGCGGAAAGTTCATGCTCTCGAAGTTGTAGAAGTCGGTCTCGACCTCAGGTCCCACGCCGACCGAGTAGCCCAGCGCGGCAAAGACGGAGACAATCTCGTTCATCGCACGTGTGATCGGATGCTCGGCGCCCGTGAGCCGCCGCGTGCCCGGCAGCGTGATGTCGATGGCCTCGGCCTTAAGCGCGGCATCGCTCGGGCCGCCGCCTAGCGCCGCGTCCAATAGGCCTTCGACCACGGCCTTCAGCGCGTTGAAGCGCACCCCCAGCGCCTTCTTCGCCGTTGGCGGAGCGGCTTTCAGCCACCGGCCGGAGACCTCGTTCAGCAGGCCCTGCTTGCGCCCCAGCCATTCCAGGCGGAAGGCCTCCACCGCCGCCTCGCCGTCGAGCGCGGCGGCAGCCTCGCGCGCCTGCGCCTCCAACGCGGCGAACGCCTGGTCCAGCGCGGCTCCGTCAAATGCCGTCAGGTTCGGTGTCGCTTGCTTCGTCATGTGTACTGTTCAGGATAAAGCATTGTACGCGGCAGCCGCGCTCAAGCGCGCCGGGAGGTGCCGGCGCCAAACTTGCGCCACAGCGGTGCGACCGTGCCGTAGCATGGTGATCATGAGAATTCGCGTCCTTGCACTCGCACTTGCCCTCAGCGCAGCCGTCTCCGCCGCCCAGCCCGCCTCCGCCATCTACCCCGTGCAGCAGGGCTACGTCGATGCCCACGGCGTGATGATCTACTACGTCGAGTTCGGCAAGGGCACGCCGCTGGTGGTGCTGCACGGCGGTCCGGGCGCCGATCACACGTACTTTCTGCCCTGGCTGCTGCCTCTGGCGCGTACACATCGGCTCATCTTTATCGACGAGCGCGGCTCCGGCCAGTCCCAGCGCCTCGAGGACGTGCATCAGTACACCGTCGAGGGCGACGTCGAGGACATCGAGGCCGTGCGCGTGGCGCTCAATCTGGGCAAGATCGACCTGCTCGGCCACAGTTGCGGCGGCGTGCTGGCGCAAGCCTACGCGCTCAAGTATCAGCAGAACGTCCGGCATCTGATCCTGAACAGCACCTTCGCCTCAACCCGCGAGATGAACGAGGTACTGGCCCGCGAGAAGGCGCAGATGCCGCCCGAGAAGCTGGCGCGGCTCAATGAGCTGGAGAAGGCCAGCCTCTTCGGCAAAGGCGCGATCTGGGAGCGCGGGCGCTACCCTGCCGAGTACGAGACCCTTGCCTGGGGCGACGGCTACTTCCCGTTCCTCTACGGTGCGCGGCCCGACGCCAACTACGACCCGGCCACCGGAAACGCACCCACCAATTGGGAGCTCTACCGCGAAATGTGGGGGTCGGACGGCGAGTTCGTCATCGACGGCAACCTGAAGTCCGTCGAGTACCTCGACCGGCTGCACACGATCCATGTGCCGACGCTCATCGTCGTCGGCGACCACGACGAGTGCGACCCGAGCCTGAGTAAGGAAATGCACGAAAAGATCGCCGGCTCGAAGCTCGTGATCCTGCCCAACTCCGGTCACATGAACTTCGTGGATCAGCCGGAGATGTGGCAGAAAGCAGTGCAGGGATTCCTGAGCGAGTAGCGGACTGAAAAGTCCGAAAACAGCGTGCTGTGCTCGCAAAATCGACATTCGACTGCCGAAAGGGCGAGTGGAGACGATTTTTGCGCCGCTATGCCCAGACGCAGAACGGCCCGGAGTTCTCTCGAACCCCGGGCCGCATTGTCCGCCAGTCGAATGATGTTATTAGGCTGCCTTCGGCTTGTCGGCCTTGGCCTTGGCTTCCTTGGCCTGCTCAACGAGCTTGGCAAAGCCTGCTGGGTCCTTCACGGCGATGTCGGCCAGGACCTTGCGGTCGAGCTCGATGCCGGCCTTCTTCAATCCGCTGATGAACTGCGAATAGCTGGTGCCGTTCAGCTTGGCTGCGGCCGCGATGCGCACGATCCACAGCGAGCGGAACTGGCGCTTCTTCAGCCGCCGGCCCGTGTAGGCGAACTTCAGGCCGCGCTCGACGGCCTCCTGCGCCGCCTGGTAGAGCTTCGACTTGGTCAGGAAATAACCGCTCGCTCGCTTCAGGATCTTCTTGCGGCGGTCGGTCCGCTTGGCGCCACGTTTTACGCGGGGCATGGTGGGTTTCTCCTTTTTGCGTTTCCGTCACGCGGCTGGAGGCAGGAGGCCGTTGCGCCGGGGCGCTTGGGCTCGGAACCTCTTCACTCGCTCGTTCAAGCCTGATCTCTCGTCGGTGAGCGAACGCATTTCGCATACCGGCGGGGGGCGCTGCGCGGCAGCCCCAAGGACAAGCGTCCTATCAGGCGTAGGGAATCATGCGCAACACCTTCGCGTAGTCGCCGTCCGAAACCAAGCCGCTCTTGCCGAGCTTGCGCTTGGTCTTCGGCGCCTTCGACGTCAGGATATGCCGAGCCTTCGTGTGGCCCCGCTTGATCTTGCCGGTGCCGGTCTTCGTGAAGCGCTTGGCCGCGCCCGTATGGGTCTTCAACTTGGGCATTTCGTCTCGTCTTCCGGTTTCTTGCGCGGGCGGGAATAGCCCGGGCATCGGCCTCAAAGACAGGGACTTCCCTGCCCCTATCGGCCTCAGACAGTATATCGCAAGCGTGAATTCTCTGCGACCCGGGAGTCACAAGAGAACCGATTGCTCCGCCGATTCCCGCTACTCCGCCGGATCCTCGGCCGTGAAGGGCGAACAGCAGGGCTTCTCGGTCGCGTGGAAGTTCATCAACTCGACCCGGGTGCCGTCGGGATCGTAGAGGTTGAACTGGAGTTTGCCGTCCATGCCGACCTTCGGCGCCTGATCGTGACGGCCGCTCAGGCGATCGCCTTTGACAAGCACCTGGTAGGCGTCGGGCACAGAGAGCTCGCCGATCGAGAGGTGATTCATCACGCCGAGGGTATTCTGCGAAATGTTCGGCGGAATGCCTTGACCAGGGCCGCCACCAAGCATGTACTCGAACCAGTCGTGGCCGTCGGGGACCTGCTGGCTGACCCATTCGGTTTTTCCGTCCCGGCCGCCCCACCAATACGGCCGGAACCCGAGCAGATCGCGGTAGAACGCGTTCTCGGCCTCGCTGCTATGCACCAGGGACCCGGCATGGATGATGTGGTGGCCGATCGCGTTCGGCGCATCGACCGGCTTGGGATGCGCGGGCGGCTGGACGAACTCCACCTTGTTGCCTTCGGGGTCGAGCACCGTGAACCACCGGCTGCCATCCGAGCCGCGTTCGACGCGCGCCGGCGTCTTCCATCCCTTGGCCGCCAGGTACTTTCGCAGGCCCTCGACGCTCTCGGTGTTCCATGCCGTGTGGTCGAGGCGGTTGATGCCCGCGCCGGGCGGCAGCGGCAGGACCTCGACGAATTGCGTCGGGCTCACCGCGTAGCGCACGCCCTTTGGGTCCTCGGGATCGGGCAGCTTCACCGCGCCCACAACCGTGGTGTAGAAGCGCTCTGTGGCCGCGGGATCGGATGTGTAGACGGCCAAGTGTGAGATGGCGGTGATCTTCGGCCGCACCGGCGCGGTTTGTGCGGCGGCAGTGAGTGCGAACACGGCAACGAAAGCAACTGTCAGGAATCTGGTCTGCATTGCGGCCCCCTCTGCGATCTTTCGAGCCAGATAACGATAAACCGGCGCCAGCGCGGCGCGCAAACTGCGGCCAAAGCTCGCCGCTTCCCGAAGCTGGTGCGGCGGCGATTGGCCGCAAACAGGATGCCCCACCCATCCCGCCGTCGTGCAGCGGAATGGATGGGGCATTTGGCTTGTTGAACGGCGGCTAGAAGTTGATGTGTCCGGCGAACTGCCAGTCGCGCGGTCCAGGGTTGCTTGAGACTCCGCTGATGGTGCCGAACGAGGTCGATCCCGAAGACCAGCTCGAGCTGGGCGAGTTGAACGTCACCTTATTCCACACGTTGATGCAATCCGCTTCGAAGACGAATTCGGCGTGCTCGAAGTGCAGCGGGAAGGTGCGGCGCACGCTGGCATCCAGATCCTGCGTGCCCGGGTTGGACAAGTGCAACGCCTTAGTCCGCGGTGCGTTGCCGATGAGGTATTGCGCCGAGGTGCCCGTAGAGATGTTTTGCGGCGTGGTGAACGCATTCGCGTCGACGTATTGGATGGCTGTGCACTTGCTGCCGATTGGCGCGATTCCCAGATTGCAGGCCGTTGTGCCGCTCGAGCTGGTTCCATAATTCCCGTTGATCCGGGCGGTATGGTTCGCGAAGTCCTCCGACAGCGTGTTCAGATCCGGCATGCACTGGCCCTGGCCCGGATAGGTCGAACCGGTGCATCCTGACCAAGTGACGGCCATCGGGGTGCCCGAGGAGGCGGAGTACAGTCCGGAGATTTGCCACCCACCCGCCAGATTGCGCACCAGCCACGAGCTGTCGCCAATGTGGCCCTTGCCGAACGGCAACTGGTATACGCCGAAAGCATGGAAGATCTGCGGCATCGAGATCGCCGTCCACGAGCGGTCGATCGCATCCATCTTGTAGTGTTTCGTCCCGTGGGAGATGTAACCAGGCTGAAGATCCCAGCCGCTGCGGTAGGTGCCGTCGTCGCCGATATTCTTCGCGTAGGTGTAGTTCACAGTAAACGTCAATCCGTGGCTCATGCGCTGCTGCAGGGCGATCTGCAGGGAGTGGTAGCTGAAGTTGCCCACGTTGCCCCAGGTGTCGCTGACGCCGCTGTATTGGGGGAACGCGGTCAACATCTGCTGGATGGTGGCCGAGCTGCTGACTGCCCCGGCTGCCGTGTAGAACGCCGGCTGCGGCGCGTTGGGTGCGTACTTGGCGAGGATCGCCAGGTTCGCCGCGGTCGCTTGCGCGTTGAGCAGCGGCGTAGTTCCGTTTGAAGCCGTCACCGGGCCCAGGAGCGCAAGATAGTAGGGGTTCAGTTGGTTGTTCCAGTAGCCGCGTGCGTTGCTGCCCGTGGTGCCGGAGTTGATGATGAAGTGGCTCTCGTTGCCGACGTAATTGACGGCAACAACCAGGTTCGAGGTGAGACTACGCTCGATTCCGAAGTTGTAGAGCTCCAGCTCCGGAGCGCGGCTCGAAAGATAGGGATCCGCGTAGGAGACGCTGCTGGCGCTCACCATCTTGCCGCTGGAGACGTAGTACCCGGTGTTCAGTTCCTGGGCGGCGACACCCGGAGTGGGGGCGGCCGGGTAGGTACCCGTTGGACCGAAGAGCGCCGTGTTGGCAGCGCTGCCCATGTAGGCAGCGTTTCCGTTCAGCCAGTAGGATGGCCCCGCCGACGCGCCGTTGATGCTCTCCGTGGGGCCGATGGCGTTGACGTTGAAGCCGGTCTGGCCGGTGCCGCCCGCGGCGCCGCCGCGGCCGCCCACGCCGCCGCCCTGCGAGAACACCTGCGCGAAACCGGCGCGGATCACGGTCTTGCCGTCGATCTGGTACGCCAAACCGATACGCGGTCCCCAGTTCTTCCAGTAAGTCTGGACCGGCGTCGTGCATTGACAGCTGATTCCCGCGCCGCCGTAGTTGCCGGCAAACTGCAACATGCCCGGCGTATTGGTCAGCGGGTTGGTCAGGTTGGGATTCAGGAAAGTCCAGCGATTCTTCAGCTCGTGGAACGGCGGCAGATAGTCCCAGCGCAGTCCCAGGTCAAGCGTCAGCTTCTTCGTCAGCTTGAAGCTGTCGCGGACATACGGCGAGATCGTCTTGTAGCGGCCGGCCAGTTCGCTCACATACTGCAGCGGAAGCGACGGCGCGGATGTGCCGTTGGCGTTCGATCCCGCCACTGCGCCCAGCAGGTAGCTGGCATAGGAGAATCCACTGGGACCAGTCGATGTTCCAGGAGCGCCAGTGCCGCCGGTGCTCAGAGCCGACCCGGAGTAGTTCGCTGTCGAGTAGGCGTTATAGGCCAGTGACAGAACACCAGTAAACGTGGCCGGGTTGGCGTTGTTGATCTGCTGCCACTGGAAGGTCAGGCCCATGGTCAGCGCGTGCCTTCCCTTCAGCCATTGCACGTTGTCCGTCAGGGCGTAGTTGTTCGGCGTGGTGAGCTGGGTGGAAGCGGAATTGCCGTTCTGCGTCCAGCCGGTCAGTCCGCTGCCGAAGTACGATGTGGTTCCAAAGGTCGCGCCCGGGAACTCCTCTCCCGCCTGGCCGCCGGGCAGATTGGTGATGCCCATGGTGCCAATCTCCCACTGCTTGACCCCTTGCGTGGCGTTGTGGATGTTCTGGAAGAAGCGCGTGAATCCGTACTTCAACTGGTTCACCAGGTTCGGCGTGATGGTATAAGCGTCCTCAACAATAAAGTTCTTCGGGTAGATGTTGGCCAGGTCGCCGCCGATATAGGGCGGAGGCAGATATCCGTACCAGCTTGCTTGTCCCGCCGTTCCGCCGGCCCCGTAATTGTTCACGTAATTCTCCACGCCGATAGTTCCCACCGACGAGATGCGATGATTCTGGTTCAGATCGTAGTCCACGCGCCAATCGGTCACGTGGTTGTCGAAGCCGCTGGGATAGCCGCCCAGGTAGTTGTTGGACAATGAGCTCGTATTCGTAGGCGACGGCAGGAACGACTGCATTGCCTTTGCGATCGGCGAGATGTCGCCCGGAGGGATGACGTTGTAGGTCCCGTTGTACTGGAACGGCTGGCGGGTGCAGGTGCTTCCGCTGCAGGTCGTGCTCATGGGATCGTAGATGATCGGCGGATTGTTCGAACCCGTCCCCGTCAGTCCGGTACCAACGGATCCATTGAGCTCGGTGAAGTTGCCCTGCGTCATCAGGGTGGTCGGGATCGTGTAAAGTGCGTAGCTTGCGCCTTTGCGGGAATGGAACTTGTCGTAGGCCACAAAGAAGAACACCTTTTTGCCGGTGTGGGGAACCACGCCGCCAACGGATGCCGACAGCTCGTTCTGATGCTCGACGGGCTTGGGCGCATACACCGTCGTGCCCGCCGCGTTCTTCATCGTCGCCCACTTTGCCGTGAAGCTCCAGGCATCGAACACCGTGTTGCGAACGAAGTCGGAAACCTGGCCGTGATACTGCAGGCCGCCCGACTTCATGGTGAAATTCATGGCGCCCGCGCCCATATACTCGGCCGGCGGCGTACTGGTGACCACCTGGAACTGATCCACCGCATCCAGGCTCATGGTGAGCGAGACCAGCCGGTTGTCGCCCTGCTGGCTGACGGTCTCGGCCGGCATGCCGTCCACGTAAAGCTGCCCAAGGTAGTTGCCCGTTCCACCGATGACCGGCAGCCGTGTTCCGCCCTGCGCTCCGGGCGTGAGAGTCCCGAAGGCCGTTGGGTCGCGCTGCGCATTATTCATTTGGATGGGCAGGTTCGAGTAGGTCGTGTTCTCAATTGTCAGACCCACGGTCGCGTCCGCAGTATCCAGGACCGGCGGCGCGCCGGTGACGGTCACCGTCTCCGACTCGGCGCCGACGGCGAGCACAGGGCTGATGGTTCTGACCTGGAGCGCATCCACGACGACGTTGTCCTGCTCCAGGGCCTTGAATCCCTTCGCCGTGACCTGCACGGTGTAGGTGCCGGGCAGCACGGGAGCGATCGAGAAGAAGCCGGCCGACGACGACTCGCGGACCGTCTTGACGCCCGTGGCGGTGTTGGTGATGGTGATGGTCGCGTGTGGGATGACCGCGCCGGTCGAATCCACGACCGTGCCCTGGATGGAACCTTCACCGGCCGTTTGGGCCGCCGCCGGTAACGCGGCGCATATCAGGCACAGCACGAGAGCTAGCGCCCCCACAACAGCATTGGTCCGGTTCCCAACACTCTTTCTATTCGTTGTGATTGGTCTCGAAAGTGTTTTCATGGATAACCCTCAGTAAGCCTCCTTTGAGTGAAGCGGTTGCGAGCGGACGCCATCAGCGATGAAATCGCGGCTTGCCCCCACTCCCCAGCAGCCAGAGAAATCCCCTCTCGCCATGGTTAGCTGGCGGTCTGACCTCAGCCAGCCATTAAACGCACGGGTGCGATTGATTGTCAATAGAAAAATTGTTTTGCTTTTTGATTTTCGCGGCGGAGCCGAATCGCCGCCGCATTGGCGCGGGATCGGATGTAATTGGCCGGTCCTGGATTCCGATTCGGATATCGCGTCCGTTCATCCGCGGGCGTTGCGCTCACACGAGCCGAGATTAAGCGAACTCTACGCGGGAGCCGACGCATCGGCAAGAGACCGCCGTTCCTGCGCGGTCTCCTGCCAATGAGGCAAACGGAGAGAACTAGAAGAAGTATTTCAGCGCGAATTGCCCGATACGCGGTCCGGCGCCGTTCTCGCTGGTAATGGTTCCAAAGGTTGTGCTGCTGCTGATTGGGTTCGTGGTGTTTGGGTTGTTGAGGATGGTGTGGTTCAGCACGTCAAAGTACTCCATGCGGAACTCCATGTTCGTCTCGCGGTAGATGAGGAACGAGCGCACAAGGGCGGCGTTCCAGACCGTGAAGCCGGGGCCGCGGAGCGAACCCTTAACCACATTGCCAAACCCGGTGCCTGCCCCGGTATTGGCAGGGACCGAGAAGGCGGCGGGGTTCAACCAGTTTTCGCAGATCTTGCTGGTCGGGCAATCACCGCCTCCCGCAGCCTGTTTGAGGTACGCCGACTGG
Source organism: Occallatibacter sp. (assembly GCA_049514795.1). Classification (GTDB taxonomy): domain Bacteria; phylum Acidobacteriota; class Terriglobia; order Terriglobales; family Acidobacteriaceae; genus Telmatobacter. The sequence continues at coordinate 16,707 of JBEKUS010000009.1, read as the reverse complement.
GTTAAGTCGCGCTGTGCGCGGTCCTGGCTCAGTCCCGTAGAGGAGTTATCCGTCCCCATGAACGCGGTGAGCGAATCGCCGGAGTGGTGCTGAACGATTCCACTGGTGCGCCAACCGTTGAGCACCGCGCGGACCAGCAGATTGCCGCTGTGCAATTTGGGGAGTTCGTACACGTACGAGATGGAAAGGGCCTGAGGATGGTCGATGTCCGAGAGACCACGGTCAAGCGCCTTGATGTCCGACACGATCGCGGCCGCCGGGATGTTGGTTGCGCCGCTTGGATAGAGCGGATAGACGTACGATTCGCCGGCATTCAGATCCTCGGTGTTCGAGACTCTGGTGGCCTGCGGCATGTCATCGTACGACTTCGACCATGTGTAGTTGACCATCAGCGAGAGGCCATGCTGCATTTTCTTGGTCAGCGTTGCCTGAAGACTGTTGAAGCTGGCCGAGCCAATCATGGCCGCATCGAGGATGTTGGAGTAGCTCGTGACGCATCCAGTCGTGGTCAGGCATGGCCCGACGGTGGGAGCGGTGTTATACACCCTTCTGGTGTTCACGTTGGACGTGCCGCCAGGGAAGGTCAACTTGCCGCTCACGATGGAGCCCGTGTTAACCGCCGGATTGACATCAAGGTTCACGAACTGGTGGCGGGAGCCGGAGCCGACATACGCCAGCCGCATTGCCCAGCTCGAACCGAACTGCTGCTCGACGGTCAGGTTGTAGTCGTACGTGACCGGCACCTGAAACTTGCCGGATGGGTCGTACTCTCCGACCTGGAATGCGTTGGGGAAGACCTGCGTGGAACTAAATGGCAGAGTGAACGGGAAGGGGTTTGTATAGGCCCCCGTCGCGCATCCGGTGCAGTACGGGTTGCTGAATGGCCCTCCGGGGCTACCGGCTGTCTGCAGCGGGTTGGAGAGGGTGATGGAGATCGTATTTGGCACGAAGCTGGCCTGGTTGAGGTTGAAGAATCCGGGCAGGCGATCCTGGAAGAACACGCCGGCGCCGCCACGAACTGAGGTCTTGCCATTGCCGAACAGATCGTAGGCAAACCCAACGCGCGGCATGAACTGCGTGTACTTGTTGTTTACGCCGTTCTTCGGGAACCCCGAGTCGCCGGAGAGCACCATTCCGGCGGGCAATCCTGAAGTCCCGGCCTTGGTCGCAAGACTGTATTGCGCTGTGCCCTTATTGGCCGCATAGTTCGCCGGGCTGAACGCCGTCTGCGCGCCGATCCTATTCGCCCACGGAGCAAACATCTCCCAGCGCACACCGTAGTCGATCGTCAGGCCGTGGATCGGCTTCCAGCTATCCTGGGCGTAGATGCCGGGGAAGTGGTTGCGGTCGTTGACCAGTTCGTAATTGCCCTGGTTGAACGAATTCATGAAACCGACCTGGTAATTCGCCATCGCATTAACATTTCCCTGCGGTAACGAGGTTCCGGCCAGACCGAAGCCAAAGCCGCCGTACGATTGGTACACATTCGTCACGTCGAATTTGCTCAGCTCCATATGGCCGCCAAAGGCGAAATTGTGGGTTCCCTTCACCCAGTGCAGGTCGTCGTTGAAGGTATAGTTGTTGCGGCTCCAGCTCGCGAAAGCCGAAGACGAGGCGCCAAAGTAGCCGCTGATTGTCGCGGCCAGATACGGGCCCGTGATCGGTTGCCAGAGGTTCCTCACTCCAAAGGCGGTGATGTCCTGGCTTCCCGGAGGTCCGCCGCGGAGCGCGATCTCGCGCTGGTAGTTGAGAACCAGGTTGTTCAGCAGGTTGTTCGTGAAGGTGTGCGTTTCGGCGAGCAGGGCATTCTGGTAGCGGGTGTTGAAGTACGACGTGTAACTCTGCAGCATCGTGGGGTTGTAGATCGCAGGCTGCTCGAACCAGTTGTAGTAGTAATGGCCAAAGAGGTGATCGTTGGCTCCAAACTGGTGGTCCACGCGCGCCAGATACTCGTCAAAGTAGTTCTGCGTCGCCTTGAAGTAGTTGTAGGTGTTGCCGATCTTCCCCGCAGCCGCGTCCGCGCTCACGGTGGGAAAGACCTTCTCGAAACTGACGGAAGCCGGATCGAAATCCGTGGACGGAATCCGATTCAGCGGATACGCGGCGCCCGTGAAGGGGTTATAGATCTGTTGGCTGGCTGTATTGCACAAGTTCGACCCGTTCCAGCCGCCGGTGCAGAGATTCCCATAGTCGGCAAAGCTCAGGGATGCGCCGCCCGACGTGAGCCCCTCTTCGGCGAGAGTGGGAACCGTCACCTGATTTGCGCCGGAGCCCGAGTGGATGAGCGTGTGCTGATAGCCGAAGAAGAACTGGGTGCTCTTTCCCTTCGAGATGAGCGGAATGATCACCGGGCCGCCGATGGTGCCGCCGTATTGGTGACGATGAAGCGTGTCTTGTGTTCCCGCGGGAGAGAAGTGCGACTCGGCGTTGAAGAAGCCGTTGCGCAAGAATTCGAAGAGATCGCCGTGGAAACGCTCGCCGCCCGACTTGGTCACGATATTGACCATGGCGCCCGCGCTCTGGCCGTACTCCGCGTCGTAGTTGCTCGTCTGCACGCTGAATTCCTGCAGGGCGTCGGGAAACGGGAACGGACCATTCACATTGGTCATCTCGTCCACGTTGTTGCCGCCATCCAGCAGAAAGTTCTCCTGGTTGGGCAGTGTTCCGTTGGAGCTGGTGACCACCGCGGCGGGAAACGTTTTGCCGTTGCCCTGGTTCACGCCGTTGCCTTCGTTGGTCGCATCCACGACACCCGCGACCAGTGTGATCAGCGATGCGGCGTTTCTGCCGTTTAGCGGCAGATCCACAACTCGAGACTCGTCGATCACCTGCGAAAGAGTCCCGGTGGTGGTGTCCACTTGCTGAGCGTCGGCCGACACGCTCACGGTCTGCGATGCGGAGCCGACTTTCAGAGAGACACTGACCGTCAGCGCCTGATCGGCCTGCAGCACGATGCCCTTCTGCGTGTAGACCTGGAATCCCGGCGCGGCGATGGACAGCGTGTAGGCATTCGGGAGCAGTGCCGGAAATACATACGCGCCTTCCTTGTTGGTGGTGACGGTTGTTACACGGCCGGTCAGAGGCTGGCTGGCGGTGACCGTGGCGGATGCGACCACGGCGCCAGTGGGATCAGTCACTGTGCCGCCGATCGTTCCGTAACCCTGTGCGTGAAGACCGGCGGCGGCAAAGAACCCGCAGACCGAAAGGATCGCCACGATTCCGGCCAGCCAGGGCGACGAACGGCGCGTTGAGCTTGTCAGCGTTGTTGATGCACCAGGGGTCCGTGGCGCTCCCCTGAAGAGCATGAGAAATGATCTTCCAATTGAAATCGTTGTCATAGGAATTCGCTTGAAGAGCCTCCTCGCATGGTTTGGGATCCGAAGCGTCTACGAACGTACATGGCGCGCCGACGCACTTCTTTCGCAACAGTCGTCGCAGGCCGAGTGACAGAGGATTTGTTGCGAAACACAATAGTCGCGCCAGCATCCACTGTCAATAGAAAAATCTTTTTTTATTTGACGTTCATGGGCGCCGGCGGCGAAGGGGCTCTATTCGAGCTAAGCATTTTGGAATCTGTGGCTTTTCTGGTATACGGTGAGGATCAGCGCCACGATCGCCGTCAGCAGCGAGACGCCCGCAAGCGCCAGGAAGGCGTCCGTCCAGCCGTATGCGACACTGATACGCGCCACGGTGTCTCCCGACAGCCAGCCAGCCAAATACCCGAATCCATCGATGATGCCCGCAGCCGTGGCGCTTCCGCGCTTACCGCCGAAATCGAGCGACATGGCGCCGGCGAGGTAGGAGTAGGGCCCGAGCAACGTGAAACCGACAAGGGCTACAAGGATCGTCGGCGGCCATACGCCGACGCTCGAGGGCACACGGCCCATCAGCACCAGGCAAACGGTGCAGGCCGCCATCCCGCCGGTCATCAGCAGGTTGCGCCCGTTGTGACCGAGTTTGTCGCTCAAGAACCCGCCCAGCAAGACCGAGACACCACCGCAGAGGGGGAACAGCGCGCTGCGGCTGGCGGCAACGCTGGGGGCGAGCCCGGCGAATTGGACAAAGTAGGTCGGCGTCCACAGATTGAACGTTTCGCGCAGGAGTGTCGCTCCGAAGGCCAGCACGCACACCAGCCAGAATGCGGGGCTCTCGAACAGCGGCAACAGAATCGATGCGAGCCTTGCATGCCCGCTTTCCGAACCCGTCTCCTCGCCCGCGTAGACGTTTCGCGGGTTCACTTCCGGCTCGGGCAGCCCGCGTTCCTGGGGCGTCTCGCGCAGAAGGAGCAGGTTGGTGACCATCAAGACCGCGAGCGCTCCGGCCGCGAAAAAGAACACGCCGCGCCAGCCCACGCCGCGCGCCATCAGTTGGCTCATCATCCAGCGGCAGGTGGCGTCACCAAACAGGAAGCTGAGACTGACGACGGCCATCACGCTGCCGTAGGTGGAGTACGAGAACCAGCGCGACGAGACTCGCACCAGGCCGGCCCAGCCTTGCGATTGGAAGAGCCGGTTCCCGATCCACGCCAGCGTGAAGAGCGGGAATCCCCCGCCCAGGGCAAAGACGATTGTGAAGAGGATCGATCCGGCCATTCCGCCGAGGAAGTTACGCCGCCCGCCTCCGGTATCGGCCAACGGTCCTGAGATGAACTTGCCGAGAGCGTAAGCGATCGTACCAACGGACGCGATTAACCCAAGGCGTATCTGCGCATCGTTCGCGCTCATGCCATTGCGCGCCAGGTCGCGGATCAGATCGGGCAACACGACGGAGAGATCGGAGCGGCAGAAATAGTAGCCGGAGTAACCCAGCGCGAGGAGGACGGCCGTAGCCGCGTGCCACAAGGTAAATCTAGGCTTTGAGGCCGGCTCAGCGGACTCCACTTGGCCTGGGGGCAATTTACTTGTGGCGGACACACTAGAAAGCTACCACACGCCAACCCCCGCCAACATTAACGCTTTCCACGACCGCTGATGCGACACAGAGGGACTTTGAGTCGTGCGATTCGATCGACGCGGGCGGAGGCGAATCGGCGATGCGGCGCTGGTTTCTCGTCGCAATTCATTTCCAGATTGGCATCGTGACGAATTACGATGGACCGCCGAGGGGTGCTGCCCGGTTGCGGTAATGGCAAATGCCATTCGCGCGGAACCGGCGCGCACCGAGAAGGAGAGTTTCATGGTGGAAGGGTGCTGGAGTTGGAGATTCTGCCGCTCGCTTGCCGGCGCTTCGGCCGTTGCGATTCTGCTGGCTCTGGATCCCTCGTCGCCGGTAACGGCTCAGGCGGCTGGTCCCGCGGATCCGATAGCGGCGCTTCGCGCAGGCTTCGCCACGCCGCCCAGCGATGCGCGGCCGATGATGCGCTGGTGGTGGTTCGGGCCTGCCGCCGAGAAGAACGAACTGGCTCGCGAGTTGCGCACCATGAAAGCGGGCGGCATTGGCGGCGCGGAGATTCAGCCGGTGTATGCGCTCGATCTCGACGATTCGGTAAAGGGCTTCCGGAATCTGCCTTATCTCTCAAGAGAGTTTCTCGACATGGTTGGCTTCTCGGCGCAGACAGCGCACGACCTTGACCTCCGCCTGAGCGTGACGCTGGCCAGCGGATGGCCCTACGGCGGTGCGTACGTTCCCGTCAGCGATGCCGCGGGGCGGCTGCGCATCGTTGCCGATACCGTGCCGCCGAACGCTACCGCCCTTCCCGTTCCTTCGATTCGCAACGGGGAAAAGCTGCTGGCGGCGTTTCTCACCACAGGAACTCCAGCCCAATACGACGCGGAGCATGCACAGCAGATCCGGGAGATTCGCGGTGACCGGCTGATTCTGCCGGCCGGGATTGCAGGCCCGCAGGTGGCATTGTTTTTCATTTCCAGCCGCACCGGGCAGCAGGTGAAGCGCGCCGCTGTCGGCGCAGAGGGCTTCGTTCTCGACCACTTCAGCGTGGAGGCGGTTCAGAATCATTTGAAGACCGTGGCCGATCCGCTGATCGCTGCGTGTGGCAACAAAGTTCCGGATTCGGTGTTCAGCGACAGCCTGGAGGTGTACGAATCCGACTGGACGCCAAATCTGTTCGAGGAGTTCCGCGCGCGCCGCGGCTACGACCTGACCGAGCACCTGCCGGAACTTGCGGCAGGAATCTCGGCCGAAGCCGCCGACCTTCGATTCGACTGGGGCCGCACGCTGGCCGAGCTGGTCGATGAGCACTATCTGACGCCGCTGAACACGTGGGCGCGCGCCCATCACACGAGGTTCCGCTCGCAGACCTACGGCACGCCTGCTGTCACGCTCTCAAGCAACGCGCTGGTCGATTTGCCGGAAGGCGAAGGCTCGCAGTGGCACGGAGCGTTCTCCTACACGCGCTGGACCACATCGGCGAACCATGTCTACGGGCGGCCGATCAGCTCGTCGGAGACGTGGACATGGCTGCATTCACCGGCGTTCCGCGCCACACCGCTGGACATGAAGGCCGAGGCCGACACGTTCTTCCTGCAGGGGATCAATCAGCTCGTGGGCCACGGCTGGCCGTATTCGCCGGCTTCGGCGGGAGAACCGGGATGGTCGTTCTACGCGGCTGCGGTCTTCAACGATCACAACCCGTGGTGGGTCGTGATGCCGGACGTGACGAAGTATCTGACGCGCATGAGCTATCTGCTGCGCCAGGGCACGCCGGCGAACGACGTCGCCGTGCTGCTGCCGGAAGAGGATGCGCAGGCACGGTTCCGGCCGGGACACGTCTCGGTGAGCGACGAGATGCCGCAACTGCTTGGGCCGGATCTCGTCCCAGCGCTTCTCGATGCGGGCTACAACTTCGACTTCATCGACTCGGCAGCGATCGATCACAAGGGTATTCAGTATCCGGTGCTGATACTGCCGGGAGTTGAGCGCCTGCCGCTCGCCACCTATCGCCGCATCGAGGAGTACGCAAGCAGGGGCGGAGCGGTGATCGCGGTGAAGAGCCTGCCGTCGCGGGATCCGGGCTTGAAGGAGTCGCCGCGGGATTCCGATGCGGTGGCGAAGATCTCGCAGGAGATGTTCGCGGCGGGCGCGAAGAACGCCAGGCTCGTCGCCAGTCCCGCAGAGCTGGACGCGGCGATTGGCACGGCGCTCAAGCCAGATGTGACGTTCACTCCGGCGACGCCGGAAGTGGGCTTCATCCATCGCAAGCTGCCCCATGCCGACATCTATTTCTTGGCCAATACCAGCAATCAGCCGCACACGGTCGTTGCGAGTTTCCGCGTGAAGAGGGCTGCTGCGGAGCGCTGGGATCCGTTTACGGGAGAGACCGCCGTCGCGGGACCGAGCACCGTGCAGATCCTGACGCTGGCGCCCTACCAATCAGAGGTTGTCGTGTTCACCGACCGCCTCGGCCCGCCCACCCCGACGCCCGACGCCAAGCCGTTCGAGGCGATCGACCTCACGCATGACTGGAAGGTTACGTTTGACCGGACGGGCGCGACGGAGACGATGCCGTTGCTGCATTCGTGGGTGGACGAGGAAGGGGAGAGGTACTACTCCGGAACGGCGACCTACGAGTCGTCGGTTGAGATTCCCGCGGAGGTGGCGAAGGCGGGCAGGGTGTACCTGGATTTCGGCGAGGGGACGCCCGTGGAGCGGGAGCCACAGCACCAGCCGGGGATGCGGGCGTGGCTCGACGCGCCAGTGCGCGATGCAGCCGTCGTCTATGTGAACGGAAAGCTGGCGGGATCGGTGTGGCATCCGCCGTTCCGGCTGGACGTGGCGTCGCTGCTCCACGCGGGCGCGAACACGCTGAAGATCGTGGTGGCCAATACGGCGATCAACGAGATGGCCGGGCGCGCAGCGCCGGACTACCGGCTACTGAACGCGCGCTACGGAGTCAAGTTCACCCCGCAGGATATGGATCATCTGGAACCGCTGCCCTCGGGAATTCTGGGACCGCTTCGGCTGGTCTCGGAGCCAGAAGAGGAACAAAAGGACCATCAACCGTGACCAGCGCGCCGGCTTCAGGCGCGCGGCAGGCCCTTCAACGGATGACTTGCAGGTGGAGGAAACTGAGCGCGGAAGCGAAGAGAAAAATCGTCGCATTTTGAGAGAGGCGTAAGTGACGACCTGCCGGTGGAGTCAATGGGTTGTTTTGTGACCTGCAGGTGGCCGGAATTGCGGTTTTTCGTCGCATCGTGCGTGCGCGGAAGATGATTTGGGCGGGTGAAGGCGAGGTTTGGGCCGGGTTTCGGTCGCGTCGTGCGTGCGATCGCGGTTCCCGGGTCCCAGGATCGGGACCCGGGGCACCCCTTGTCGTGGCGAGTTCGCATCCGAGATGCGGGCAACCGCCTACTTACCACTCACGGCGGCGGGCACCTTGTCCGCGAGGACTACGCGGAAGGCTTCCTGGCTTCCGGCGGGGTCGATTCCCCAGCCGACAATGACCTTTCCGTCGGGCGTGATGCCGGACGCGTGCTGCAAGTGCCAGCCGGCCAGGTTCAGGCCGTAGTCGCTTTGGAGAGCGTTCTGCAGACTGCGCATGCCGTGAGCGGCGTCCCAAATGAATGCCGTTGCGTGATCGCGGTCCGCGTAACCGCCGCCGACAACGATCGTTCCGTTGGCGTTGACGCTGCCAGGGTGCGTGATGCTTGTGCCGGGCAAGCGTCCCAGGCTCACCATGCCGGCAGCTCGGGTCCAGCGAAAGGCGACAGGGCCTGAATCGGTGCTCGCAGTTCCCGCGACGACCTCGCCATCGGGCGAGATCGCGTTGGGAAAGCTCCAGGTGCCGCCGGGCATGATGCCGAGGCCTTGCACGCCGCCCTGCTGCGTCCAGACGAACGCCTCCTCATGGCCCCAGGACGGAAGGTCGTAGCTCGAGCCGACAACGACCGAACCGTCGGCAGAGACGGCGATCGCACGGCTGTTGGCCCGCCCTGGAAGTAGACCCAGGCGCACGCTGCCGCCGCCCTGCGTCCATCGAAAGGCCTGCTGGCCGTCGTCGCCGATCAACACGCCGCCGCCGGCCGAGACGCCGAGAATCTCCGATCGCGCGGAGCCTTCGAGCGCGGAGAGCGGCGCCATTCCTTTTGAACGGGTCCAGCGAAATCCCTTGTGGTGGTCCCAACCAGAGCCGCCTGCTTCGACGTAGCCAACGATAGTGGAACCGTCGGCGGAGACAGCGGCCGCCCAGCTCTGCGTGTTCCCTGCGCCGGAGATCTTGCCGAGGCTCACCATGCCTTCCTCGGGAGTCCAACGAAATGCCTCTTCCCCATCCGCGGTCGTTGCGCTGCCGACGACCACCGAACCGTCGGCGGAAACGGCGAGCGCCCTGCTCGCGAGCGCGGCTCCGGGGAGATCGCCCAAGCCCTGGAAGGAATTGCCGGCGGGGAGAACGCGATTCGCACTGTCGTGCTTGCCGTTTGCGCCTTGCGCGCCGAGAGTGAGCGAAACGCAGACAAGCAGACACGCAGAAAATAGAGATTTCATGGTGGGCCTCTTCTGAGATTTGCGAGATTGTACCAATTGAGGGGGCCTGAGAGATGTCTGGACACAGGGACCAGGGAATGGCGACGTGCTGACCGCGTCGATTCATGCGGTGACAGCGTGGGCCGGTCAGCGTTTCACGGACATCAGCTCGCGAGCGGTTTGGGCGATGTGCTCGGCGCTGACCTCAAATTCCTTGACCAGTTCCCAGGGCGCGCCGGACTCGCCGAAGCGGTCGTTGACGCCGATGGCGCCGGCGAGGACGGGGATGCCGCAGAGCACGGGGCTGCCGGCGAGAATCCGGCTGACGCGGCCGGAGAGAGCGCCGATCTGGTGCTCCTCGGCGGTGACGATCACGCCGGTTTCGCGCGCGGCGCGGACGACGGCTTCGCAGTCGATGGGCTTGAGGGTGTGCAGGTTGAGGATGCGCGTCTCGAAGCCGAACTCGCGCTTGAGAATCCAGGCGGCGCGCATTGCTTCGGGGACCATGGGCCCGCAGGCGACGATGGTGAGGTCTTCGTGCTCGTTGGCGCAGTCCTCGGCGAGGCGGGTCTCAAAGGCGGAGACGAAGTCGGCCTGGGCGAATTCCGGAGCCTGGGCGCGGAGGCGGATGCAGTTGGCTTTGCCGAAGACGAAGGGCGTGGACTCATCGGTGACGATGGGCGTGGCTTCGCGGGCGAAGCGGATGTACTTGGGGCCGACATGATCGAGGAGGAGATAACGCGTGGCTTTGCGGGTCTCGATGGCGTCGCAGGGCACGACGACAGTCGTGTTGGGCAGGCCGAGCATGGCGAAGAGATCTTCGAGGGCCTGGTGGGTGGCGCCGTCGGGGCCGACGGAGACGCCCGCGTGGGCGCCGGCAACGAGGACGTTGAGGTTGGAGTAGCAGACCGAGACGCGGAGCTGGTCGAGGTTGCGCGCGGCTGAGAAGGTGGCGTAGGAGCCGAGGACGGGCAGCTTGCCTTCGCGCGCGAGGCCCGCGGCGGCGGCGGTGGCCGACTGCTCGGCGATGCCCATCGAGATCCAGCGGCGGGCGCGCTCGGGATGGCCGGCGTAGAAGTCGGCGATGGTGATGGAGCCGGAGATGTCGAGGCCGAGGCAGACGACGCGCTCGTCGCCGCCAGCTTCGGCGAGGGCGCGGCCGAAGCCTTTGCGCGTGGGCTCCATGGCGACTTGCATCGCGGCGGGGTCGGCGTTCCACCAGTAGTCGCGCGAGAAATGCGGCTGGCGCGATTCGAGGGCGCGGGTGGCTTCGGCCTGGAAGGACGTGGCTTTGGCGAGCAGCTCTTCGACGGGGATGCGATCGGCGAGGCCGAGCTCGTCGAGAGCTTTGGCAAGCTCGTCGCGGTTGGGCGACTTGCCGTGCCAGCCGGGCTGATTCTCCATGAAGCTGACGCCTTTGCCCTTGACCGTGTCGGCGAGGATGACGACGGGTTTGCCGGTGGCGGCGCGGGCGCGGTCGAAGGCGTCGACGATCTGGCTCATGTCGTGGCCGTCGACGTGCAGGACCTCCCAACCGAAGGCGGCGTATTTGTCGGCGAGCGGCTCGACTTCCATCACGTCTTTGACCCAGCCGTCGATCTGCAGGCGGTTGCGGTCGATGACGGCGACGATGTTGTCGAGATGGAAGTGGCCGGCCTCCATGGCCGCTTCCCACACCTGGCCTTCCTGCTGCTCGCCGTCGCCCATAAGGCAGAAGATCTTGTGGCGCCGGTCGTCGAGGCGCGCGGCCAGAGCCATGCCGACCACGATCGAGAGGCCCTGACCGAGCGAGCCGGTGGAGACTTCGACGCCGGGGAGCTTGAGCCAGTGGGGATGGCCCTGGAAGGGCGAGCCGAGTTTGCGCAGCGTGACGACGTCCGAAAGCGGGCAGAAGCCGGCAATGCCGAGCGAGACGTAGAGCGCGGGGGCCTTGTGGCCGGCAGACCAGACGATGCGGTCGCGGCCGGGCCAACCGGGACTCTTGGGATCGTGGTCGGCGGCGTGGAGATAGAGCGCGGCGGCGAGGTCCATGATGGAGAGCGTGCCGCCGGCATGGCCGGAGCCGGCCGCGCAGAGCGCGACGAGGTTGTAGCCGCGCATGATGCGAGCCGCGTCGCGCAGCTCGTCGACGGAGTATTCCTTCGTGATCTGGCCGGTGGCGGCGTCTCTCAGCGGCATCGGTGGTCTCCCTTGGGCAGATTCGTCGCAACTTTCATGCGGCTACAAGTTCGCTTTGGACCAGGCGTCGATCCGTTTGAGTGCTTCCATCAGGTTGTCCATGGAGTTGGCCACGCTGAAGCGCAGGTAGCCCTCGCCGTAGGAGCCGAAGGCGGTGCCGGATAGTGCGGCCACGCCGGCCTCATCGAGGAGTACATCGGCGAGGCGCTTTGACTCCCAGCCGGTGCCGGTGATGTTGGCGAAGACGTAGAAGGCGCCTTTGGGCATGCGCGCGCTGAAGCCCTTGATGCGGTTGAGGCCGTCGACAAAGGCGCGGCTGCGCCGCTCGAACTCGGTCCGCATGGCATCGACGCTGCTTTGATCGCCGGTGATCGCGGCCAGGGCCGCGCGCTGCGTGAAGGCGGCGGTGCAGGAGTTCGAGTTGGTCACCAGGCGCGAGATGTGCGCGGCGAGATCCTGGCGCATGACGCCGTAGCCGATGCGCCAGCCGGTCATGGCGTAAGTCTTGGAGAAGCCGTCGAGGAGAATGGTGCGATCCTGCATTCCGGGGACGCTGAGGATGGAGAAGGGCTCGCCCTCGAACTGGAGGCGGCAATAGATTTCGTCGGAGAGCACCATGATGTTGCGGTTGCCGATGACCTCGACGACGCGCTCGATGTCACGGCGGGCGAGGATGCCGCCGGTGGGATTCTGCGGCGAGTTCAGGATGATGAGCTTGGTGTTGGGCGTGACGAGGTGCGCCATCTCTTCCACGTCCATGGCAAAGTCGCGCTCTTCGCGCAGGGGAATGGGGACCGCGCTGCCGCCGACGTAGCGGATCATGGATTCGTAGATGGGGAAGCCGGGATTGGGGTAGATGACCTCGTCGCCGTCGTCGATGAGGGCGAGCATGACGTAAAACATGATGGGCTTGCCGCCGGGGACGACGACGACTTCCTCGGGCCGGACGGGGACGCCGCGCGAACGGCTGACGTGGGCGGCGATGGCCTCGCGTAATTCGGGCAGGCCGGCCGAGGGAACGTAGTGCGTCCAGCCGTTGCGCAGGGCGTCGACAGCGGCGTCGATGATGTGCCTCGGAGTGTCGAAGTCGGGCTCGCCGATCTCGAGATGAACAATCCGCTTGCCCTGGCGCTCCAGGGCCTTGGCCCGGCTGAGGACTTCGAAGGCGGTTTCGGTACCGAGGCGCGACATCCGCCGCGCCAGAACAAGTTCGTGTTCCGATTGTTGAGTCGTCATGGGGGAATGCTCCAATCCTCTGCCTGGGACGGCGCGCGAGGAAGGCGCCCTCGCGGGCCGGCCGTTCACGGGCCGGATGGCATTATACCCCCTGTCAAGAGTCCCATGTTTGTGATGGCCGTCGCCGCCCCGGCGCCCCGGCGCGGCGCTTTTCGGCAGCGGTTCATCGCATGATTTCGCCCGCTCCTGCTGCGCGGCCAAGGACTTGAGCGCCGCTTTGCCTGCGGAGATTCGCGCATGACCAAAGTCATGCCTTGAACCAAATCCGACAGCAGAGAAGGCGCTTCTGGAACACGGCGCGGGCCGCCACCATTTGCACATGCACGCCGCCGTGCAGCGGTGTATAGAATGTCGGAAGCGTAAGGGGCGCAACCGCCGATGAGCTACTACGATCAAGTGGCAGAGGCTGCCGCATTTGTGCAGGCCCGAATGGGCCCGCTGGAGCCGGTCGTGGGGATCGTGCTGGGGTCGGGGCTGGGCACTGTGGCCGAGGCTGTTGAGAGCCCGGTGATCGTGCCCTACGCGGAAATTCCGCACTTTCCGCAATCCACGGTCGAGGGCCACTGGGGACAACTGGTGGCGGGGCTGCTAGGCGGCGCGCCGGTCGCCGTGATGCAGGGCCGGGTTCACTTCTACGAGGGCTACTCGCCGCTCGAGGTCACGTTCCCCATGCGCGTGCTGGGCGCCCTGGGAATCGGCGCGGTGGTGCTGACCAACGCGGCGGGCGGCATTCTGCCGGGGCTTCACCCGGGGGAACTGGTGCTGCTGTCGGACCACATCAACCTGATGGGCTGGAATCCGCTGAACGGGCCCAACGAGCCGCGATTCGGCTTCAGGCCGGGGTCGGGGTTGCGCTTCTTCGACATGACCGAAGCTTATAGCTACCCGCTGCGGAGGCTGGCCAAGACGGCGGCGCGCGAAGAAGGATTCGCGATGGAGGAAGGCGTGTACCTGGCCACGCCGGGGCCGAGCTTCGAGACGCCGGCGGAGATTCGCGCCTTCCACGCGCTGGGCGCGACGCTGGTCGGCATGTCGACGGTGCCCGAGACCATCGTGGCGCGGCACATGGGAATCGAGGTGCTGGGCATTTCGTGCGTGACCAACCTGGCCGCGGGGCTGGGCGCAAAGCCGTTGAGCCACGACGAGGTGAACGAGACGGGGCGGTGGGTGGGGAGCCGGCTTGCCGCGCTGTTGACGCGACTGGCGCCGATGATCGCCGAAAGGGTGGCGGAGGAGCTGTGATCCCGAGCGCTGGCGGCAAGAGCGCCCGCCGGAACGGCGGCGGCGAGCTGCGATTGCCGTTTCCGCCGACGGTGATCGGGCTTGCGGGCTGCTCCGGCTCCGGCAAGACGACGCTGGCCAACGAACTGGCCCGCCTGCTGCACGGCCTGCGCTTCCATATCGACGATTACTATCTCGACCTCGGCGACTTGCCGTACGAGGAACGCACGAAGAAGAATTTCGACGACCCATCGCTGATCGAGGTTCCGCTGCTGACCAGCCACGTTGCCACACTGGCGCGCGGCGAAAGCATCGAACGGCCGTGCTACGACTTTGGAACCTATACGCGGATGGTGGGGCGCACGCAAACGGTCAACGCCGGGCCATTTCTCATCGTCGAAGGCATATTCGCGCTGTATTACCCGGAGCTCTTTCCCTACTATCAACTGCGGATCTACATCGACACGCCCGATTCGCTCTGCTTCGAGCGGCGGCTGAAGCGGGACATGGAAGAGCGGGGACGGACCGCCGAAGTGGTGCGCGCGCAGTACGATTCGACGGTGCGGCCGTCGAGCGAGGCCTTTGTACGGCCCTCCGCCGCGCACGCCGACATCGTGGTGGACGGCGCCGGCTCGCTCGACTGGAAGGTGGAGCGGGTGGTGACGGAGATGCGCAGGCGCGGGCTGCTGACGCAAGCCGGATAGAGAACGGAAAACAGGGAACTTGGGGTCAGCCCGCATCTCTCACGCGTCTCCGATGGAACCAAGGCCGGGAGTCTTGAAGTTGACTCCGGCGACGATTCGGACAAAACGGCCTCGAGCGGCGGTCCGGGGCTCCCGGGGAGGGCTCCGATGTTTACTACTCAGTCAGGGGGCCTCCTCTTTTGTACAGAACTGCTTTGGTTTCAGACGGTTGGCACACGAATGGCGCGCCAAGTGGCTGATTCCTAATGACTTATCCGCAGATTCGTCTCAGCAAAGGAGTTAGAAGCCAAAATCAGATTTCCGTGGCCGGTGGTCAGTGATCTCTGGCCCGCTTCTTCCATTGCCGGGTCCATTGTGCGCCGGCAGACAGAAATACTCTGCAATGCGGGCAAAGAAAATCTTGCGGGAGGCAAGGCGAGGCTATGTGGCAGAGAAATCAGCGAGTTCGGCGCGCTGAGCAAACGATGACGAGCTTCCGCGAGGGCAGCCGACGCTTGACGCTCCGAGGCGATGGCGAGAATGCAGGCTAGGGATTAGGGTCAGAGGTCATTGCGGCAGCACTTCGATGCCGGTGATGGTGGCATAGCCCTGGACCGGAACGAAGCTGAAGACCAGCTTGCCCTGGGCGTTCGGCTCCAGAGCCGGGAACCTGCGGATCACAACGTCGGAGCCGGTCGTTTCCTTGGCCAGGTCGAAGTTCGCGAGAAGCACTTTGCCGTTGCAGAAGACATTGAAGACGTGGGCTACCCCGGGCTTCCCCTCGAGCGCGGTGGAGGAAAGCTCGTCCCAGGCGCCGTGGCGGGCGGCAAAGTACAGGGCGACGTTGTATTTTCCGGTGGAGACTGGAATGGCGTAGGAGAAATTGCCCCAGCGCTCGGTTTCGTAGAGCTCGGGATCGTCGGTTCCCTTCACCGGCGCGGTGTAGGCAGCCATCTGCCCGCCTTCGAAATAGTCGTCAGGCCCCCACCAATGGCTGTCGTTGGAGTAGTAGGGCGTCTCCCTGGCCAGGATCCGGACGGGGCGGATTCGTCCGCGGATTCCGGGCAGGATCTCGATCGCGGAGAGAATCGCCTCCTGTCCATTGCCGGCCGCAAACTCAAGGTGCAGCATTCCGTCGGCGGCGGGCGAGACGTCGGGAAACACCTTCACGTCGGCGGTGGAGCCCGCGCCGGCATCCGCCACCACATCGAAACCGGTCAAGAGCGGTTTCCCGTTGGCGCGCACAGCCATGATGCGGCTGCCTTCGCCTCCGGCGCCGGCGGACTCAGGGCCAAAGACCGTCTCGGCAAAGTGGAGGCGCAGATCGTAGACGCCCTTGTGCAAGGGGATGTCGTAGCGGAACTGGCCCTGCCTGCTGGTTCGGTAGAAGCCCGGGTCCAGGGTGCGCGCGATGTGCTGGACGGAGCTCTTGACTGGCGTGCCGCCGGTGAAAAAGGCGTCGGCGAGCCAGAGCTTGTCGGCATGATCCACGAAGCTGCGGCTGGCGCCGGCAAGGATGCGCACCTCTTCGCCGCCGGGCGGACCCAGGGAAGGCTCCGGCGGCTGCGAGGCGAAGGGATTCGCTTCCGCATTCTGCTGCGCCGGTTTCTGCTGGCGGGTTAGACGCCATGCGACCCCGAGCGCCACCAGAAGAACCAGGAGCGACCCGGCAAACCAGACCGAGCGCCGGGCCGCGAAAGCGAGACCCCGATGCTGCCGATCGGGCGGCGCCGTTGCCGGCGCGGGTTCACTCTGGCCGGCGCCGGGGAATCCGGCGCCCGGGGCGGGATTGGGCTCGAACTTCGGGACATATTGGCCGATCGGAATCGAGATCTGCAGGGGGTTCTGCGCGCCTTCGCCCTGGTAGTACTCGGCCAAGCGCTTGCGCAGGCGATTGGCTTCGACGCGAACGATGGAGTCCGCATCCTGATCGAAGGACGAGCCGCGGCGAAAGACCTCGACCCCGATC
>JBEKUS010000008.1:0-51917 GCA_049514795.1 Occallatibacter sp. | reverse complement strand
GATGGGCGCACAGTATCCGCGTGTTCTGCCGGATCATAGCGCGGCGTTCCAGTTCAAGGCTCCCGACGCCAAGAGCGTGGCGGTCGACATCATGGGCAAGCAGTACCCGATGACCCGCGGCGACGATGGCGTGTGGACCGGCGCCACTCCGCCGCTCGTCGTGGGATTCCACTATTACCAGCTTGTCGTCGATGGCGTCCGCATCAACGATCCGGGCAGCCACACGTTCTTCGGCGTGAGCAAGGACTTCAGCGGCATCGAGATTCCCGAGGATGGCGTCAGCTACTACCTCACGAACGATGCGCCCCATGGCGACGTGCGCATTCGGGTCTATCGCTCGAAGGTGACGGGCGCCTGGCGGCGTTGTTTTGTCTATACGCCGCCGGATTACGACTCGAATCCAGGCACGCGATACCCGGTACTTTACTTGCAACACGGCATGGGCGAAGACGAGACCGGCTGGATCTTCCAGGGCCACGCGAACCTGATCCTGGACAATCTGATCGCCGCGAAGAAGGCCGTGCCGATGATCATCGTCATGGATAACGGCTATGCGTCGCGGCCCGCGGGGCCGTTCGGACCGCCCAGCGGAGGAGGGGCGGGCGATTTCAGCGCCTTCGAGGACGTGATCGTCAAAGACGTGATCCCCATGATCGATTCGACCTTCCGGACCATTCCGGACCGGGAGCACAGGGCGATCGCGGGGCTCTCCATGGGGGCCAACCAGGCGCTCCACATCGGAACGGACAACCTCGACACGTTCGCCTACATCGCCGGATTCAGCGGCACGATGAACGGCCTGAGCACCGATGCGCTGGACCCGGCCACTGCCTTCAAGGGACTGTTCAAAGACGGCGCGGCCTTCAACGCGAAGGTGAAGCTTCTCTGGCTGGGGATGGGCACCGAAGAGCCGATGCCCTTTCCGCGATCCATCGGGGCGTTCCGCGAGATGCTGGACAAGGCTGGAATCAAATACGTTTACTTCTCATCGCCGGGCACGGCGCACGAATGGCTCACCTGGCGGCGCGACTTGAACGACTTTGCTCCGAGGCTGTTTCAGTAGCGGGTCTCCCCGCGTGGATTCCATGCGGGGAGATTCCGAATCTCGCAGCGCCCGCTCGGCCGGTTCTCTGCCGTACCTAGTGCCCGGAGGGGGACTTGAACCCCCACGCACTGTTTAGGTGCTGCGGATTTTAAGTCCGCTGCGTCTGCCAATTTCGCCATCCGGGCACGCATCTATATTATGGGATGGATTCGCTCTTCCCGTATGGCGATTTGCCGGGCAGCGATGCGCCGCCGAGCGGGAGACGCGGGAGAAGCCGGCGATCTTTCCACAACTTGCCCCGGAGGGCCAAGCCTCGTATGATCCGGCAAGGTAACCACCATGAATGACTTGGATAGCAAGACCGGATTGCGGGTAAAGGGGCGGCTGATGTCCGCCTCGGAGATCGAGCGCACGCTGGTGCGCCTGGCCCACGAGATCGTGGAAAAGAGCAACGGCAGCGAGGAACTGGCCCTGGTGGGGATCAAGCGGCGGGGCGTTCCGCTGGCCGAGCGGCTGGGCAAGCTGATCTCGGCCATCGAGAAGCGGCCCGTGGATACCGGCGTTCTCGATATCCAGTTCTACCGCGACGATCTGTCGACGGCGGACGTCCGGCCGGTGGTGACGCCGGGCGCGATCGGCTGCGAGGTGGAGGGCCGCGACATCGTGATCTGCGACGACGTGCTCTACACCGGGCGCACCGTGCGCGCCGCGCTCGATGCGCTGTTCGATCACGGGCGGCCGCGGCGCGTGCAACTGGCCGTGCTGATCGACCGCGGGCACCGCGAGCTGCCGATCGAGGCCATGTACGTGGGAAAACACGTGCCCACCAGCAAGCGCGAGATTATTGAAGTGAAGTTCCAGGAGGTGGATGACACCGAACAGGTGCTCCTGGTGGAACGCCCAAGCGAATAGTTCTTCGTGCTGCCGCGTGCCCGCCCTTTTTGACCTGTCGCGGCGAATGGGCGGGAAGGCAAGATCGATTCGCCGGCGCGGGCTCCGCGTACCATAGCTCGACTGAAGGCGTCGTATGAACCTTGCAACAACCACCCGCCGCACCTTGACAACGCCGCCCGTACCGCCGTCGCCATTTCCCTACAACCCCGGATCGCTGCTTTCGGTGCTTGACCTGACCGTGGACGGGGTCAGCCGCGTGCTGGAGCGCGCCACGGAACTGGAGAACGAGGACCCCATCGTTCGCGACCACATCCTGGCGAAACGGCGGATCGCGCTGCTGTTCTACGAGTCGTCGACCCGCACCCGGACCAGTTTCGAGCTGGCGGCCAAGTCGCTGGGCGCCGATACCACACTGGTATCGAACCTGAGCTCGAGCATCGAGAAGGGCGAGAGCCTGAAGGATACCGGCCTGACGCTGCGCGCGTTGGGCGCCGAGGCGATCATTCTGCGCCACAACTCCTCAGGAGCGGCATGGCTGCTGGAGGAGGCGACGCGGCTGCCGGTGGTGAACGCGGGCGACGGGATGCATGAGCACCCGACGCAGGCGCTGCTGGACCTGAGAACGATTCTCCAGCATCTGCGGCCCGGGGTGAGCGGGGTCAGGGCTGAGACGCTAAACGGAGTGACGGTGACGATCGTGGGCGACATCCTGCACAGCCGGGTAGCGCGGTCGAACCTGCTGCTGCTGCCGCGGTTGGGGGCCCGGGTGCTGCTGTGCGGGCCGAAGGAGCTCTTGCCTGAGCAGGCGGCGCGGTCGGGACCGGGGATCGAGATCGAGCGGGACATGGATGCGGCGATCGCGCAATCGCAGGCGGTGATGATGCTGCGCATCCAGGCGGAGCGGCTGGCGGGGCTGCAAGTGGATCTGGACGAATACAAGGCCAGCTACCAACTGACGGGCCAGCGGCTGGCGGCGCACGCGCCAAACGCGGTGGTGCTGCATCCGGGGCCGATCATCCGGGGACTGGAGATCACGGCCGGCGTGGCCGACGGAGTGCAGTCGGCGATCCTGGAGCAGGTGACGAACGGAGTGGCCATTCGCATGGCGGTGCTGGAACGGGCGCTGACGGCAGAGAGCGGAGTCTCCGCGGATGGCCTTTTGTCCGTGGGGTCGCAGAACGGAGGCCGCGCATGACGACGCTGGCGATATGCGGCGGGCGGCTGGTGGACCCGGCGGCGGGGGTGGATGCCGCCAAGGACGTTCTGCTGAAGGACGGGCGGGTGGCGGAGATTGCCGGCGCCGGGAAGCTGAAGGGCAAGAACGGCGCGGAGTTGCTGGACGCGACGGGGCTGGTGGTGGCGCCGGGATTGATCGACATTCATGTGCATCTGCGCGAGCCGGGGCAGGGCTACAAGGAGACGATCGCGACGGGAACGGCGGCGGCGGCGGCGGGCGGATTCACCAGCGTGGCGGCGATGCCGAACACGACGCCGGTGAACGACTCGGCGGAGATCACGCGCTGGATGCAGCAACCGGAGCGGGGCGCGCAGGTGCGCGTGTTCCCGATCGCGGCGGCGACGCGGGGATCGAAGGGCGAGGCGCTGACCGACTTCGCGGCGCTGAAGTCGGCGGGCGCGGTGGCGGTGACCGACGATGGGCGGCCGATCCTGAAGGACAGCCTGATCCACGAGGCGCTGGCCGCGGCGGCGCGCGTGGGACTGACGGTGATTCAGCACGCCGAGGACACACGGATGACGCAGGGCGCGAGCATGAACCTGGGTCCGGTGTCGTTCAAGCTGGGGCTGCGCGGAATGGCGGCCGAGGCCGAGTCGAGCATCGTGGAGCGGGATATTCGCATGGTGGCGGAGCTGCGCGAGGCGCATCCGCACCTGCACGTGGCGCACATCTCGACGGCCGGCGCACTGGCGGCGGTGCGGCAGGCGCGGCGGAACGGACTGCGCGTGACCTGCGAGGTGGCGCCGCATCACTTCCTGCTGACCGAGGAGCACGTCGGGCTCTACAACACAAATGCCAAGATGAATCCGCCGCTGCGCTCGGCGGCCGATCGCGACGCGATGATCGAGGGGATCCTCGACGGCGTGGTGGACGCGATTGCGACCGATCACGCGCCGCACGCGACGCACGAAAAGGAAATCGAATTCGACCTGGCGCCGAACGGGGTGATCGGATTGGAGACGGCGCTGGGGCTGAGCCTGCGCTGGCTGCACAAGGAGTGGCGGCTGCCCCTGGGCCGTGTGCTGAGCCTGCTGAGCGCGCAGCCGGCCGCGCTGCTGGGGCTGAAAGGCCGCGGGACTCTGGCGGTGGGCAGCTTCGCCGACGTGGTGGTCTTCGATCCCAAGGCGGAGTGGACCTACCGGGCGACGGAGTCGAAATCGAAGGCGAAGAACACGCCGTTCGACGGCTGGCCGATGCTGGGCAAGGTGCGGTGGACGGTGAGCGAAGGGAAAGTCGCGTACGCCTTTCCGGCGTAGGCGAAGCTGACAGCTCTCAGCTATCAGCCTTCAGCTCGTAGCGTTCAGTGATCCATTTCCCGTGTTGCATTTGCGGCTCTGCTCATGTGTTCGGCGATCGGCGTCGTCCTCCTTCCACAGTTTCACAGTCTCTGCGGTGACCCCCTTGAGTGAGATAGATTGACATTTAACAGGGCAGGGGCCAGCGGCCCGAGGCGCAGGGGCGCTACCGGTGTGCCTTGAGGAGGGCGCGGAGGTCGCGGGTTTCGAGGTGGGGCTTGGGCGGGCCGAAGCGGGCTACGAGGAGCATGGCGCGGCCGACTTCGTCGGTGGAGAGGATCTGGTTGGGAAAGGCGCGGCGGAGCAGTGGCAATAGCGGGCGGAGGAGCGCGTACGAGACGCGATACAACCTGGTCTTCGAGCGGACGCCGAAGCGGGGCTCGATGAGGCCGGGACGGAACATGCAGGCTTTCAAGGGCAGGCGGAGAAGGGCGTTTTCGGTGCGGCCCTTGACGCGAGCCCACATGACGCGGCCGCGCTCGGTTGAGTCAGTTCCCTGCCCCGAGACGTAGACGAAGGTCATGCCGGGGTTGACGCGGGAGAGGGTTTCGGCGGAGCGGAGGGTGATGTCGTAGGTGACGCGCGTGTACTCGTCCTCGCTGAGGCCGGCGGAGGTGACGCCGAGCGTGAAGAAGCAGGCGTCGAAGCCGGAGAGCTGGGACTCGATGGGCGCGTAGTTGGTGAGGTCGCCGTGGACGATTTCGCGGAGCTTGGGGTGGGAGACGCCGGTGGACGAGCGACTGATGGCGACGACCGAGGCGACGCCGGGGTCGAGCAGGCACTCGCGAAGGACTCCCTGACCGACCATGCCGGTTGCGCCGAAGATGAGGACGTTCATGGGTGGGCCTCCGTGGCGGTTCCCTATGGATATTGTGAGAGATCAGGCGGCAGGTTCGCGGGGGCCGAAGCCCATTTTCGTTTTGTCTGTGTTTTTCGGCATGGCTATAGCCATGCCCTGACACAAGGCGAAGAGCAACCGCAGCTCCTTCGACTGCGTCCGCCACGGCGGACTTCGCTCAGGATGACAAGTCAGAGGGCGGGGATCAGAGGAGCGGCGGGTCAGCGGCGCGGTATGCTGGGATCAATCCGATGAACATGGAACATGGGATCTTCGACTACGCGTTCTTTGCGCTGCTGCTGGCGGTGCCGGCGATTGAGCGGTGGTGGACGTGGCCGCTGTATCTGGAGCGGCTGAAGACGGGCGGGCCCGGAGTGCGCGCGGGGTTCTACCGCACGCTGATTGCGGAGGAGTGGGTTGCGGCGGTGTGCCTGCTGGGATGGTGGGCGTGGAAGGCGCGGCCGTGGGGCGGACTGCTGCTGGCGGGATCGCCGACGCCGTGGAAGATGGGTGTGACGCCGGGCGTGCGGCTGTGGGTTGGGCTGGCGTATGTGGCGCTGATGATCGGGCTGATGGTGATGCAAAAGAAGCTATTGCTCAAGAAACCGGAGCGGGTGGAGCGTGCGCGAAGGGCGCTGGCCTATGCTGAGCCGCTGCTGCCGCACACGGAGATGGAGCGGCGGCTGTTCTGGGGAGTGTCGGTGACCGCAGGAGTGACGGAGGAGCTCTTCTACCGCGGATTCCTGATCTGGTTTTTGATGGCGTGGATGGGGCCGGTGTGGGCGGCGGTGTTGAGCTCGGCGATCTTTGGGGCGGGACACATCTACATGGGCTG
Organism: Occallatibacter sp.; assembly: GCA_049514795.1. Lineage (GTDB taxonomy): Bacteria > Acidobacteriota > Terriglobia > Terriglobales > Acidobacteriaceae > Telmatobacter. The sequence continues at coordinate 45,773 of JBEKUS010000008.1, read as the reverse complement.
GGCGCAGGCGCCGAAGACGGCGCTGGTTGGGCTGGTGCTGGCGTTCGTGGCGCTGGCGTCGGCGTCGCTGTGGCCGGCGATCCTGCTGCACGCGGCGATCGACTGGAACTCGGGGGAACTGGGGTACAGAGCGCTGGGAGCGCCAGCTTCTAGCTCCTAGCTCCTGGCTCCTGGCTGCTTGCTTTCAGCTTTCGGCGATCGGGAGTAGTGAGCAAGGGAGCAAGGCAGCAAGGGAGCGAGCGAGACAGGGACGTAGGGACTAGGGAAACGAATGCGCGGTCAGCGTTTGCGGTAGAAGACCTGGAACTCGTAGCCGGGGTTGGGGGGGAAGAGCGAGGCGACGTGGCGTAGGCGCTCGGCGAGGGCGGGCGCGGCGAGCAGCGGATACTCGCGCTCGCGGAGGTCGTGGTAGTCGACGTCGACGGCCAGCGAGAGCATGTAGATGGCGAGCGCGTCGGAGAACGAGGATTCGTAGAAGCTGAGGCGGGCGCGCTCGTCGATATTCGCGCTGGGGGTCTTGGCGCCGGGGTGCGACTCGAGGGCGCGGCGGCGGGTCTCCCACGCTTCCTGGCTGGTTTCGCCGCGGATCTGCGCCTCGGCCTGCGACCATGCGATGGCGGAGAAGCTCTCGGGGACGCCGGCGGCTTCGACGAAGTTATGCGAGACGTTGATGAAGAACTCGAAGGCGAGGCCGAAGCGGTCTTCGGCGAGGCGCGTGGAGAGGAAGACGGCCTCGGTGGAACCGAAGGAGGCGTTGCGGTGACAGACGGCGCGGTCGCCGAGCTCGACGGTGTAGGCAGGGGCGACCAGATTCTCGCCGGTGTCGGATATGGCGAGGGGGACGAAGTAATAGGCGCGGTTTGAGAGCGCGGGCGCGAGCGCGGCAGGCACGGCGGCGACAAGACGCTCGATGTCGTCGCCGGAGACGCGGGTTTCGCCCCACGTGGCATAGCGGAGGCTGTTGGGCGCCGAGAGCATCATGACCTGGGTGGCCACCTTCTCGGCATGCCAAAGCTCGATTTGCGCGGCACTGGCCATGAATTTGTATTCTAGCCGAGAGAGGCGGGGCGGAGATGGCGCAAACGGGGCATGATGGACGGGGGAAGACGGTGTTCGGGTTCCCGGTGGAGGGGTTCGGCCTGTTCCAGGGACTGCTGCTGGCGTTTGCAGCGGCGTTTCTGGCGTTCTTTGCGGCGACGTGCGTGGCGATCTTCGCGCTGCTCGCGTGGAATGGGCTGGGCGGACACGAAGTGAACTACGCGGACACATACCGGTACGTTGGGCTGCCGGCGGGAGTTGTAGTGCTGGCGGTGGCGCTGCCGGTGTTTGTCGTGGTGTGGGTGAAGGGGAAGAGGTAAGAAGAAATCGAACGGATGTGGCAGGCGCTCAGCGCGCCGCCAGCGTGCGCGAGGCAAGCGGAGCGCGATGCGCGGTTTGGTTTCGCCGGCGGCGAGCCCGGTCTGGAACAGGACGAACCGCGATACTTGTTTCCAACTGCAAGCGGTCGGCGTAACGCAGCAGCTTTTCGATGCTGACCTGCGAGATCCTGCCCCGCAGCAGATTGCTGACCGACGGCTGATATTCGTCGAGAAGTTCGACGAGCTGCGCCTGGGAGTAGCCCATCGCCCGCACGTGTTCGAGGATGGCGGAGAGCAGCTCGGCCTTGATCTTCAGCGCGCTGGCCTCGGACGCGGAAAAACCCAGGGCATCGAAGATGTTGCCTTGTACGATGTGGGTTGGCTTATTCTCTGCCGCGTTTTTCATGGGCTTTTTCCTCCTGCAACCGTTGTCCGACATCTTTGAGGCGCTGCCGCGCGATTTCGATATCGCGCCGGCTTGTCTTTCGGCTTTCCTTTTCAAAGCAGTGCAGCACGTAGATCCTGCTGCCGATCTTCGAGAGGTAGATGGCCCTGTACCAGGCGCGTTCGTCGGACTCCTTCAACTCGAAGACGCCGGCGCCGATGGAGCTCATTCGGCGCGTGGGCGAGGTAGGAATCCTGCCAATCTGAAGCTGACGCAGAGAGAAGCCCAGCAGCCGCTTGACCCCATCGGGAAAGCCCGAGAGCACTTCGAGCGCATCGCCTTCGAAGTGCAATTCGGCAGCCAGCGGGGGATGTTGTGGTAGAGCCATGCGTCGAGCGCAACCGCTGGTCAATTATACAAGATTTGCTATACGAACGCCAAGCGTTCGTCCGCTGGTAATGGAGCGAGCCCGCTGCCTTTGGTTTACAGCCCGGCGGGCTTGGGGTTGGCGGGGTCGAATTTGGCGACTTGAATCTTGCGGGCGAGGCCGAGGCGGGAGAGCAGCCAGATGCCCCAGAAGTGGGGATCGAACTCGTACCAGGCGAGGCCGTGGCGGGCGGAGACGGGATGGGCGTGGTGGTTGTTGTGCCAGCCCTCGCCGCCGGTGAGCAGGGCGACCCACCAACTGTTGCGCGAGTCGTCGCGGGTTTCGAAGCGGCGCGAGCCCCAGAGGTGCGTGGCGGAGTTGACGAGCCAGGTGGCGTGGAGGCCGAGCGTGACGCGGAGGAAGACTCCCCAGAGGACCATGGCGATGGCGTTGACCCAGCCGCCCCAGTACCATCCGCCGGCGAAGAGAAGAATGCCGCTGACGGTGATGGGAAGCCAGTGGTACTTGCTGAGCCAGACGTGGACGCGGTCGCGATGGAGGTCGGGGACGTAACGGGCAAGCGCTTCACTCTGCGCGTGGAGCGACGCGCCGAAGAGGACCCAGCCGGTGTGCGCCCACCAGCCGCCTTCGCGCGGAGTGTGCGGATCGCCTTCCTGATCGCTGAGCTGATGGTGGACGCGGTGCGTGGAGACCCAGAAAATGGGTCCGCCCTCGAGCGCAAGCGTGGCGAAGAAGGTCATCAGGTACTCGAGCCAGCGGGGCACCTGGTAGCCGCGATGCGTTAGCAGGCGGTGATAGCACATGCCGATGCCGACATTGATGGCGAGCACGTAGAGCGCGGCCATGACGGCGAGGCGCGGCCAGGAGAAGAGAAAGAGCGCGGCCACTGCGCCGAGGTGAAACCCGGCGACGACGAGAAGCGTGCCCCAACTGAGTCCCAGGCTAACGGAGGCGGCGCGGCCCATGTTGATCTGGCGGCGCGCGGGGATGGCGTGCGATGTGCGCGGCTGCGTGGCCGGAGCGTGCTCGGCCACGGCGGGGATGGAACTGGAAAGAGATTCGGTAGCGTCCGAGGAGGGCGCAGTCAGGGCAGATGCCATCTTGGGGAAGTTCCTTGAACCAGTGGCAGGGTGCCCACTTGTCTGTTTTGATTGTATCGGAGGCGCGGCGGATTCGCGAGCGGGGATGACCCTTTGGGGGGAGAGGCGCGGTTAGTCGCCGCCAGGGGCGGCGAAGGACTGGGCGCCGCTCAAGAAGATGCGGGTGGTCCGGCCGCGGAGGACGCGGTAGAGAGCGAACTGGCGCTGGGTGGCTCCGCGAAGCTCGAAGAGGAGCTCGCCGCGGTTGTCGGCCAGAGCGTCGACGGCGTCGATGAGCCTCATGCGCGGCGCGGAATCGAGGTGCGCGGCGTCGGTGACCTGCTTGAGCAGCACGGCGATGCCGCCGTAGAGGTCGGGCTGGGCGATCAGGGTGACAAACTTCTCCTGCTCGCCGACGCCGGCGGTATGTGCGGAGAGAACCATGGTGGCTCCCGAGCCGTAGGCGAGCTCGAAGACACGAAATTGCTCGACGAGGAGCGGAGCGGGTGGAGGAGGAGGCGCGGCAGGCTTGGCGGGCTTGCGCGAGGGAGCGGCTTTGGGCGCGGGCGCGGGACCGGACGGCTCAGCGATGCCCAACGCTTCGCGCGCAAGATCCTCCATAGCGGCTTTCATCGAGGCCTGATCGTCCGGGTTTGCCCAGGCGTAGTTCCACACGTGAACGGGGCGGGTTTTGACGTCGGAAACGGCGACCTGCTGGTGCATGTCGACGGGAAGGCCGACGAGGCTGGGCAGGACATCGCCTTCGACGCCAGGCGACTTGCCGCGAATGAGGCGGGGACGGCTGGGGTCGGTGAGGACATCGACGCTCGAAACGTAGGAGTCGTCCTCGTCCTTCTTTCCCTTGCGCGGAGGCGGGGCGGCGGGGGGCGCGCCGGCGGATGAGTTGTCGGCCGGCTTATGCAGCACCGGACGGTCGGAGTCAGGCGGCGGAGCGTTGGGATCGGATGCCGTGTCGCCGGAACTGCTTGAGGACGCGTCGCCACCCTTGTGGAGAGTGGGACGGTCGGGATCGGGGAGGGGAGTGTTGGAAGCGGAGTTCGAGCCGGAACTCGACGCGGAACCCGAGGCAGGACTGGAGCCGCTGCCAGAGCCGGAACTATCGGCGCGATGCTTGCGATGAAGGACGGGCACGTCGCTTTGCGCGTCGTCTTCTTCCCAATTGATCTTGGCGGCCTGCGCCGGCTTGGGCGCGGGGAGGGGCTTTCGCTTGCCGATTCCGACCCAGGAACCCAACTGACGGGCGGCGCTATCGATGTCGAAGAGGCCGACGGGGTTGCCGTTGTCGAGGAGCTGATACTCGACGTTGGTCTCAAGGGCAAGCGGAGCGGGCTGCGGCCTGTAGATGCCCGCGTCCTCGAGGTCCTGGCCGTTGGTGATGCAGACGGGAACGAGGCGGCTGGACTTGGGATTCTGCTCGTCGCCTGTCCACTCGAGCACGGCGACGGCGCGAAGCTCAGGCGCGCTCTCGTCGGGTTTGGCGATCTGGCCAGGGTACTGGGCGGAGGCGCGGGGCGTGCTGACGAGCAGCAGGGCTAGAACTCCCCACCCTAGCCGCAAAAAGAAAGACGCGGCGAGGGTGGGGCACCCGGCTGCGAACATCCCCCAGGGGCCAAAGGCCAACGTACTCTTGCGAGGCCTCTTGGCACGACTAAAGTCGTGCCCTGACACGAACGAGGCTTTCGCGACGGGCCGCGGCGAAGCTGCCGAGGCCGTTATCCACAAGCGGGCTGTGAGGCGCGATGACACGTTGCGTTTCCCTCGACAATAATCAGACGTGGCGAGCCCCCTCTGGGTCGCACTTCCCTTATCGAGGATATTCCCCATGAAACTGAATGCCAAAGTGGCCGACTTCACCCTGCAGACGGACGAGGAGAAGACGGTGAGTCTATCTGATTTTGCCGGCAAAGCTGTCATCCTTTTCTTTTACCCGAAGGCCGATACGCCAGGATGCACGATCGAGGCCTGCGGTTTTCGCGATACGTTCAAGAAGCTGCAGGCGGCGGGCGCGGTGGTGCTGGGCATCAGCCGCGACACGCCGAAGGCGCAGGCCAAGTTCCGGGCGAAGTACGACCTCCCCTACACGCTCCTTGCCGATGTAGACGAGAAAGTGTGCAAACAGTTTGACGTATTGAAAGAGAAGAATATGTACGGCAAAAAGGTTTGGGGGATCGTGCGGACGACTTTTGTGATCGGGCCGGACCAGAAGCTGCTGCACGTTTTTCCCAATGTGACGCCGGCGGGGCACGCCGAAGAGGTGCTGGCGTTGCTGAAGGAGTGGAAAAAGGCGAAGTAGCGAGTCGGCAAGTCAGCAAATTGACGCGGAGCGAGGGATGTGGTGCGCGGCAAAAGAGAGCAGATACCGGGCCGGCGGATGGCGCGCGCGTTCTTCGAGGACGCGCCGGAGCGGGTTGCGCCGCGGCTGCTGGGGAAACTGCTGGTGCACCGGACGCGCGGCGGCGCGCTGGCCGGACGGATCGTGGAGGTCGAGGCCTACCTGGGGCCGCACCACGAGGTGGCTGATCCGGCGGCGCACTCGCATCGCGGGCCGACGCCGAGGAATCAAGTTCTTTTCGGCCCGGCGGGACACGCGTATGTGTACTCGATCTACGGGCAGTACTTCTGCATGAATGTCTCCTGCGAGCGCGATGGGCGGGCGGGGTGCGTGCTGCTAAGGGCGCTGGAGCCGGTGGCGGGGCTGGAGGAGATGGCGCGGAACCGGGATCTCCCACCCATTTCGCAAAGAGCGCGAAATGGATGGGGCACAGCGCGGCGCGCGCTGACGAGCGGGCCGGGACGGCTCTGCCAGGCGCTGGGCATCGAGCGAAAGACGCACAACGGGCTCGATCTCGTGGATGAAGACTCGGTCCTGCAAGTGCGCGACGATGGCATGTATGTGGCGCGCGTTCTGGTGACGCGGCGGATCGGGATCCGGCAGGCGGTGGAGCTGCCGCTGCGCTTTTCGATTCCCGGGAACGATTGCGTGTCGGGGCCGAAGAGCGCGGGCGGAAGAATCATTGTTCCGCGCCGCGGGGACCGCAAATAGACTGAAACGGTGACAAACCCGGGGTCTGGAACCAGACCCTGAGAGGAACCCTGCACGTGAAACTCACTTCCCTTCTTCCACCGGCCGCCGCGGTTGGCCTGATTGCCGCGGCCGTGCTTGCCGCCAACCCGGCGGTGCAAGCGACGCAAGATCACGCCCAAACGGCAGCGCCGGCGAGTTCGCCGGCGGCGCAGAGCACACAGGCGCCGTCCGCGGCAGGGACGCCGCAACCGGCCATGGCCCCCGGCGGACAGCCGATGCGCAATTATCCACCGCCGACCAATCTGAAAGTGTTGCCCAAGAACCTGACCGGGCGCGAGGTACACGAGATCATGGAGAAATGGGCCGGATCGCTGGGCGTGCACTGCGACACGTGCCACGTGGCGGACCCGAACAACATCGGTCCCAACGGGCGGCCGCGGCTGAACTTCCCCGACGACTCGAAGCCGGACAAGCAGATCGCGCGGATCATGTACACCATGACACAGCAGGTCAACACGGACTATATCAGCAAGGCGATGGACCTGGACGCGGGCGCGATGGGCATGCCGGTAACGTGCGGGACATGTCATCGCGGGCACAAGATGCCAGAGGAGTTCGTGATACCGCCCGAAGGGCCATCGCCCGGGGCGATGCCGCCAGCGGGAAGCGCGCCGGCTGCGGGGACGCCGCCGGCGACTCACTGACAATCAACCGTGACGGCTTCTTTGCCGGCAAGGCGACCCACCCTAAAGCAGATTCAGAGTTCTCGTCCTATAGCAGGTAGTGTCCAAGGTGGCTTTTTCTTGAGGAAAAAGCCACGCAGAGAAATCCATATCCCTTACAGCAACTCTGAATCTGCTGTAGCGGCAAAAACAAAGACGCCGCGAGGGTGGGGTACCCGGTTCGTTTCTGGTTGTGCGTCGGACGTACACTAGCTCGGTATGCGGCTGTTCGTGGGAATTCCGCTGGCGGATGAGGTGGTGCGCGAGCTTGCGGCGGTTGTGGCGCGGCTTCGGCGAGCGGAAGGGGCGGGGAACGGCGGCCGGATGCGCTGGACCGCGCCCGAGTCGTGGCACATCACGCTCGAGTTTCTCGGGAACGCGACAGAAGAGCAGTTCGAGTGCTTGAAGGCGCGGTTGGGCGAGGTACGGAGCGTGCCGGCTCCGGTGCGATTGAGCGAGCTGGGGTGCTTTGAGCGCGCAGGGGTGTTCTTTGCCGATGTCGATGTGACGCCGGAGCTTTCCGCATTGCAGCGGAAGGTAGTGGCGGCGACGAGCCGGTGCGGATTTGTGGCTGAGGCGCGTGCTTTTCGTCCGCACATCACGCTGGCTCGAAAACCAGGGAACAAGGGACCGAGGGAACAAGGGAACAAGAAACCCAACCCGCTCGCGCAGGTGGGGAACGTGGGCCGCAGTGGAGCGCTGAGAGAATTGACGATCCGAGCAGGTCGGGGACCGGCGTTTACGCGGTTCACGGCGCGGGAGTTCCGGTTGTACGAGAGCCATCTGGAGCCGGGCGGCGCGCGGTACGAGGTGCGGATGCGGGTTCCGCTGGAGGGCGCGTGAGGCCCGGCGGCGAACGCCAATGACTGGTATACTGAAGATTCGGCAACGAGATGGCGCGCGCTCAAGTGTGTGCCCGGCCGCAGAGGCGGCGCCCGAAAACACAAGAGGAAACTGGAGTTCGACGATGGCACAAGTATGCGATATCTGCGGCAAAGGGCCGCGCACCGGCAACAACATCTCGCACGCGCACAACCTGACGCGGCGCCGGTGGAATGTGAACCTGCAGGTGGTGAAGGCGCTGGTGAACGGCGCGCCCAAGCGTCTGCGCGTATGCACGAGCTGCATCAAGGCCGGAAAGATCGCGAAGGCGTAAGTTCGAGCCGATCGTGACCTGCGCGATCCCCACCCTTTCCGCAGAGAACACGGAAAGGACGGGGCAACCAAATTAGAGGATCGACGAACAACCCCGTCTCGAAAGGACGGGGTTTTGTTGTGCGCGGAAGATCGAAATCGTCTCGCTCGGAAACGTGCCGGGACGGGCTTATTCCCCCTGGCGGGTGAAGGTGAGCGAGGCGGAGTTGATGCAGTAGCGAAGGCCCGTGGGGCGGGGACCGTCGGGGAAGACATGGCCGAGGTGGCCGCCGCAACGGGCGCAGGTGACCTCGATGCGCCTCATGCCGAAGCTGAGGTCTTCGTGCTCCTCGACGGCCTTGGAGCCGGCAGGCAGCATGAAGCTGGGCCATCCGCAGCCGGAGTCGAATTTTGCGCCGCTCAGAAAGAGCAGGGCGCCACAGCCGGCGCAGTGGTAGTCGCCGGTTTCGCGATTCTCGGTGAGCGCGCCGGTGAAGGGGCGTTCGGTGCCCTTCTCGCGCAGGACGTGATACTGCCGGGGTGTGAGCGCAGCGCGCCATTCGGCGTCGGTGCGGACAACTCTTTCGCTGGTATCGCTCATGGGACCTCCCGATGACGGCGCGCCCTTTCTTGCGGCTTGAGGCGGCGGAATGGGGAAAGCCAGAAGTTCCGCGCGGAGACGCGGTCGAGGCTCCCGCCTCTCAATGAAATAGATGCGCACAGCTGCAGGGAGATGCGGCCGCTTGGCGGGCAGCGCGGCGATCAGGCTTCCGCGACGAGCTCGATCTCGATGAGGACGTTGCGGGGCAGGCGCGAGACCTCAACGGTAGAGCGGGCAGGGGCTTCGCCTTCGGACTCAAGGTACTCGGCGTAGACGGCGTTCATGGCGGAAAAGTCGCCAAGGTCTTTCAGGAAGACGGTAGTCTTGACGACGCGGTCAAGGCTGCTGCCCGCCTCCTCGAGGATGGCTTTGAGATTCTCGAGGACGCGCTTGGTTTGCTCCGCAATGCCACCCGGCACGACAAGGCCCGTGACCGGATCGAGAGGAATCTGGCCGGCGGTGAAGATGAGGTTGCCCAGGCGCACGCCCTGAGCGTAGGGGCCAATCGCTGGAGGCGCACCATCGGTTGTGACGATCGATCGTGTCATGGCTCGATTGTATGACCGGTCGGGCCGGTTGCAGAGGTGAGGGGCGGAACGGCCGCGCTCAGGAGCCGTGCGAGCCGCCGCCATGCAAAGGGGGAGGATCGGTATTCCGGATCCGGCCGGAGCGGGAATGCTCGGGCGGTCCTTTCGTGTGGGGTCCAAAATCGGCTCGCAACGGGGCACAATTCAGGTCGCCAAAAGGCGGAAGGGCAGCCTCGCGAGAAGGTTGCCCCGATCCGCGCGGTGACTCCCGAGATGCGCCAGCGGGAGAGCTGGTCTAGTCGTGAAACGCCGCCAGGAGACCGCCGCCGAGCGCCATTGCCAAGAGCCAGTAGGAGACGTTGATGGCAAAGAGATTGACGCGGCGATTCTCGTAAATGTGCTGTGTAAACAGCGGCGGCGCCAAGAAGCCGAGCCAACAGATGATGCCGAGCTTCATGCCGGCCGTAAAGGTCGAAGGCCCCATGAGTCCCGCCACGCCGGCAAGGTGCTGCATGAGACTGAGGAACTGCGCCAGGACATAGGACAGGAGCAGGCAGGCGACGAGGAACGTGACCATGCCGAATATTTGGTTCTTCGGCTTCTCTCCCTCCGCAAAGCCCACCAACTTCCTCCAGGACTTGCGGAAGATGACACCATACCACAGAGCTCCCAGCAGCCACTGAAGGACCGCCGTAACCAGTACCAAAATCAACTGGTGTTTCGAGAGCACCAACGAGAGCAGGATCGCGGAGTAGGTAACAGCGTGCATTCGTGAATCCTCCACAACGAGATTGGGGTTCGGCTCCCGCGCACAGTCACCCCGCCGAGCAGGGCTCCCCGCTGGCCGGTCCGACAGGAGTCGCCGCAAACACTCTGCTGCAGAGAATGCCGTAATGTCAAGGTAATTCGAGGGATATGACGCTGAAGTTGTAATCAGTCTGAAGACGGCGGCGCGGGTCAGCGGCGTTTGAGGGCCTCAAGTTCGTCGAGGGTGCGGGGCCAGTCGGAACCGAGCAGGCGCGAAAGGCCGCGATCGGCCAAAACCTTGCCGCCGGTTTGGCAGGTTGGGCAGTAGTTGGTTTCGTTGTCGGCGTAGCGGATGCGCTGGATGGGCGCGCCACACCGCGGACAGCGCTGGCCGAATCGGCCGTGAACAGCCATCTCGGGGCGGAAGGCTGTGACGCCCTCCGGGAACTTCTTTCTGGCCTCGGAGGAGAGCCTTGCGATCCAAAGCTCCAGTGTGGAGCGCGCAGCGGCGAGGAGGCGCTCCCATTCTTCGGACGTGAGCTTGTGGGTGAGCGCGATGGGCGAGAGGCGGGCGCCGTGGAGAATCTCGTCGGAGTAGGCGTTGCCCACGCCGCTCACGAGGCGCGGATCGGTGAGTGCGCGCTTGAGGGTGCGATTCTCAGCGCTGAGAGCGGCACGGAACTTGTCCAAGTCCGAGGAGAGAATCTCGATGCCGCCGGGATCGATGTCGCTGAGGGCCTGCTCGCCGCGGAGCAGATGAAGCGAGGCGCGGCGTTTCGAACCGGCTTCAGTGAGGGTGAGCGAGCCGGAGGGAAAGTCGAGGGCGAAGAGCGATTGCCGGCCGGTGAGCTTGGCTTGGGGCGGGCGCCAGTGAAGGCGGCCGGCAATCATGAGGTGAATCACAAGCCAGAGGTCGCCTTCGAGGCCGAGGGCGATGCGCTTGCCGATGCGGCGAAGCTCGCGGACGGTTTTCCCCTCGACGGCCGCGATGGGCGGGTCGGCGGTGCGGAGGACAAAGACGCTCCGCAGGCGGACGCGCTGGAGCGTTTGGCCAAGGACGCGCGGCTGGAGCGCGGCGAGGTAGGCGGCGATGTCGGGAAGTTCGGGCACTGAGTCAAGATTGCGGCGGACGCGGGGGAACGCGCAACCGAATTCTGGCCGCGACTCCAGTACGTCTCATCCCCAAAGGCAGGCGAGCGGCGCGGCAAAGAGACGGCGGCCGAAGGGGAGGGCCCGGTCGCCGTCGTAGAGGACCACGCCCAGCCGGAAGTCGCGGCCTCAGGCGGCGGCGAAACGCGGATAAAGCTCCGGGGCAGGACCGTCCATCCCGGAATCGCCTTTCGTCCGATCCGGATCTGAGGTTCGTCCAATCCGGAATTGGAGGCTGGAGGGCAAGGGTTCCAGGGGCGGGAACGGGGGGGCGGCCGGGGTCAGACGAGAATTGCATTGTCGATGAGGCGGGTGGAACCGACGAAGGCGGCGACGGCGAAGAGCGCGCCGGGCGCGGCGGTGGGGACGGGCTCGAGCGTGGAGGAGCCGACGAGGGCGATGTAGTCGATCTGGACTGAAGGCTCGGAGGCAAATACGCCATGCGCGGAGGCGAGGAGCACGGAGGAGCGGCGTACGCCCTGGGCGACCAGCGATTCGACGTGGCGGATGGCGCGGCTGAGGACGAGTGCCTGGGCGCGCTCGGCGGGGCTGAGGTAGGCGTTGCGCGAGCTGAGAGCGAGGCCGTCGGGCTCGCGGACAACGGGGCAGACGACGATCTCCGTGGCAAGGCGGAGGTCGGAGACAAGGCGGCGCAGAACAGCAACCTGAGCGGCGTCCTTCCGGCCGAAGAAGGCGCGATCGGGCTCAGCGGCCAGGAGAAGTTTTGTGACGACCGTGGTGACGCCGCGAAAATGGCCGGGGCGGGATGCGCCGTCGAGACGATCGCTCAGGCCGGGAACCTCAACAAAGGTCGAATCGAGGCCGTGAGGGTAGAGTTCTTCGACCGAGGGCGCAAATAGAATATCGGCGCCTTCGCTTTCGGCGATCGCACAGTCGGCATCGAAGGAGCGGGGATAGCGGGTGAGGTCTTCGTTGGGGCCGAACTGCGTGGGGTTGACGAAGAGACTGACGGCGACGCGCGTGCACGCGGCGCGGGCGGCGCGGATGAGCGAGGCGTGGCCCGCGTGGAGCGCGCCCATGGTGGGCACAAGGCCGATGGTTCCGCCGATGTGGCGGGCGGCGCGGGACCAGCGGCGGAGTTCGTTGACGGCGCGGAGAATCTGCATCAGCGGAGATTCGCTTTCCGGCCCGGTTCCTCTTGCGGGCTGCGGCGCGCAGGCGGGTTCGCGCAGGCCGGTTCGATATGGGTCATTCTGAGCGCGGATTCGGGCATGTGATAGCTCTCTTCGTCGGAGGGGAAGGCGCGATGCTCGACGTCTTCGCGGTAGCGCTCGATGGCGGAGCGGAAGAGAGCGGATGCGCCGGCGTAGCGGCGGACGAATTTGGCGGGAGGGGCGAAGGTGAGATCGACGAGGTCGTGGAAGACGAGGATCTGGCCGTCGCAGTCGGGACCGGCGCCGATGCCGATGGTGGCAATGGGCAGCGCGGCGGTGATTTCGGCGGCGGCTTCGCGGGGAACGCCCTCGAGAACGATGGCCCCGGCGCCCGCGTGGGCGAGCGCGAAGGCGTCGGCCTGAAGCTGGAGCACGGCATCGGCAGTGCGAGCCTGGACGCGATAGCCGCCCATCCGGTGTACGCTCTGCGGAGTGAGGCCGAGATGGCCGATGGCGGGAATGCCCGCTTCGGTGAGGGCGCGGACCAGCTCGGCGCGCGGGCCTTCGAGCTTTACGGCTTCGGCGCCGGCCTCTTTGACGAAGCGCACGGCGTTGGCGAGGCCCTCGGCGACCGGGCCTTGATAGCTGCCGAAGGGCATGTCGGCCACAACGAGAGCGCGGCGGACGGCGCGGCTCACGGCGCGGGTGTGGTGGAGCATCTCGTCGACGGTGACGGCGAGCGTATTCTCGTGGCCGAGAACGACCATGGCGAGAGAGTCGCCAACGAGCATGAGGTCGATGCCGGCGTCGTCGGCCAGACGCGCGGTTGGATAGTCGTAGGCGGTGAGCGCGGAGATGGGCTTGCCCTGGCTCTTCATCCCGGTGAGCGCAGGCACGGTGACTTTGGGAAGGGGGACGCCAGGCTGCGAGAGGCGCGCGCCGGCGGGAAACTCGGTGAGGCTCATGACAGGCTCCAGTGCCGCTCCGAAGACACGGGATGCGACCCGAACACTGCCAGTATAGGACGCCGGGCCAGCAGGATGGGAAACAGGGAGCGGAGCGCTTTCCGCGAGGATGGGGACGCAGTGTGCGGAACTGGTGGTGTTCGCGGCTTTCGGCGGCGCGGATCGCGGCCCGCCGGTTCATCCCCTAGAATGTTCTATGAATTCAGGCGAGGCGCGGCTCGCGAACATCAAAATGCCGTCCGGACGGACTGTTCGCTATTGAGCCGGGCGTCCGGAGAACGGTATCGCGCGCGGAGGAAGAGATGGCGTACGAGCTGGCGATCGTGTTGCCGACATTTGACGAGAGGGGAAACGTGGGTCCGATGATCGATCGCCTGGAGAACGCGCTCGCGGGCATTCGCTACGAAGTGATCTTCGTGGACGACGACTCGCCCGACGGCACCGCGGACGCCGTGCGGCGGCTGGCGGAGACCCACGACAATGTTCGTGTGCTGCAACGGATCGGGCGGCGGGGACTGGCGTCGGCGTGCATCGAGGGGATTCTGGCCGCAGCGGCGCCGTTTGTGGCGGTGATGGACGCCGACATGCAGCACGACGAAAGCGTCCTGCCGGAGATGCTGCGCCGCGCTCGCGAAGAGAATCTCGATCTGGTGGTGGGCTCGCGGAACATCGCGGGCGGGAGCATGGGGGAGTTCGCGCGCTGGCGGGTGAAACTGAGCCAGATGGGAAAGCGGTTGAGCCTGATGGGCGCGGCGCACAAGCTGAGCGATCCCATGAGCGGGTTCTTCCTGGTGCGCGTGGCGGCCTTCGAGCGGTTCGCGCACCGGCTCTCGGGGATCGGATTCAAGATCCTGCTCGACATCGCGCTTTCGGCAGGACCGGAGTTGCGCATCGGCGAGGTACCGTACCGCTTCCGCCTGCGCGAGCACGGCGAGAGCAAGCTCGACATGCTGGTGGGTCTCGAGTATTTCGAGTTGCTGGTGGATAAGTATCTCGGCGACCTGGTAAACGTGCGCTTCGTGCTCTTCGGCATGGTTGGCGCGCTGGGGGTGGGCGTACATCTTCTGATCCTGCGCACGCTGCTCGTGCTGGGCGGGCTGAGGTTCGCCACGGGCCAGGCGGTGACGACCTTCATCGTGATGATCCTGAACTTCGTGCTGAACAACTCGGTGACCTATCGCGACCGTAGGCTGAAAGGGTGGAGATTCCTAGGGGGGCTGATCACGTTCTGCGCGGCGTGCGGACTGGGCGTGGTGGCGAACGTGGCCGTCGCCAACGAAGCGTTCCATCGCGGGGTGCCGTGGGTGCTGGCGGCAATTACCGGTCTGCTGTTTTCGGCGGTGTGGAACTTCGGCGTGACGTCGATGACGACATGGCGGCAGGAGCGCCGATCGAGCGAACGGCGCGCTCGCGAGCGCATGAAGGCGGCCGCGATCGAGGCCGGGCAAAGCAGCGAAGGGGAGATGCCGGCAAAGACGCTGTGAGAGGCAGGGATCAGGGATCAGGGGGTAGGGATCAGGGATCAGAGAGCGCTGGGACGCGGAGCGGTCCGGCAAACGCCGCCGCCGGTTGCGCAAAGCCCGGGTTGCTCGCGGTGAGATTGCCGCCGCATACTGACAAGCAGAATGATCTCGTCGATCGCGACCGGTGTGTACGCGGGGGTGGGCGCAGTCGCGGCCGTGGGCCTGGCTGTGGGGGCGTATGAGTACGCCGCGCTGTGGCCGGCTTCGCGGATCTTTGGCCGGGCGCTGATTGCGCCGAAGCGGCCGGGCGAGCTGGCGCTGACCTTCGACGACGGACCCAACGCGACGTGGACGCCCAAGCTGCTGGAGGTTCTCGCCGAACACGAGGTGCGGGCGACGTTTTTCCTGCTGGGCAGCCGCGCCGCGGCCGAGCCAGAACTGGTGCGGCGGATCGGGGCGGCGGGTCATCTGATCGGGAACCACTCCTGGTCGCATCGCAGCCTGGCGCGAAGTTCTCGGGCCCGCATTGGGGAGGAACTGGAACGGACGCAGCAGACTCTGGAGTCGATCACTGGAGCGCCCGTGAAGTTCCTGCGGCCTCCGTTTGGCGCGCGGCGGCCGGCGGTGTTTCGCATCGCGCGCGAGATGGGGCTGAAGCCTGTCATATGGAACGCGATGACGTCGGACTGGAGCGATCCATCGGCGGAGCGGATTGCGAAGCGGCTGGGGGCGAAGATCGAGCGGCTGGAGCGGCGCGGGCGCGCGGCGAACGTCGTGCTGCACGACGGCGGGCATCTCGATCCGGCGGCAGAGCGCGGGCCGTCCGTTGCGGCGGCGGAGATGCTGATTCAGAGATACAAAAGGACGCACCGGTTTGTGACGCTGGATGCGTGGAGTTGAGAGCGCAGGTGACCGGTCAGGCGTTGAGAGACCGGAACGCTTCGCGTGCGGCTTCGATCGTGGCCTCAATGTCGGCGTCAGTGTGCGCATAGGACATGAACGCGGCTTCGAACTGCGAGGGCGGCAGCCAAATGCCGCGGTCGAGCATGGCGCGGTGGAACCGGGCGAAGGCCGTGGTGTTGATGCGGGAGGCGCGGGCGTAGTTGTTGACCGGGCCCTTGGTGAAGAACCAGGTCCACATGGAGGCGACACGGTTGGTGGTGAACGGAACGTGGGCGCGGGCGGCTTCCTGCGCGACGCCCTCGGCCACGGCCCTGGATGCGGCCTCGAGGCGCGGGTACACTTCGCGGGCGTGTTCCTGGAGATAGCGAACGGTGGCCAAGCCTGCTGCCATGGCGAGCGGGTTTCCGCTGAGCGTTCCGGCCTGGTAGACGGGTCCGAGCGGAGCGAGCTGATCCATAAATTCGCGTTTGCCGCCGAAGACGCCGACCGGCAACCCGCCGCCGACGATCTTTCCCAGACAAACAAGATCGGGATCGAGCCCGTAGCGTTCGCAGGCGCCGCCGAGCGCGACGCGGAAGCCGGTCATGACCTCGTCGACGATGAGCAGGGCGCCGTGACGCTGGGTGAGCTTGCGCAGGCCGGAGAGATATCCGCGTGCAGGCGGGATGCATCCGGCGTTGCCGACAATGGGCTCGACGATGACGGCGGCGACGGAGTTGGGGTGCGAGGCAAATGCCTCCTTGAGGGCGCGGAGATCGTTATAGGGTAAAGCGACGGTGAGACGCGCTAGTTGGCTGGGAACGCCGGCCGATCCGGGGATGCCGAAGGTGGCGACGCCGGAGCCGGCTTTGACGAGCAGACCGTCGGAGTGGCCGTGGTAGCAGCCCTCGAATTTGACGATGAGCTTGCGGCCGGTGACGGCGCGGGCCAAGCGGATGGCCGACATGGTGGCTTCGGTCCCGGAGCTGACGAAGCGCATCTTTTCGACGGCGGGATAGCAGGCCGCGATGCGTTCGGCCAGATCGCCTTCGGCGGCCGTGGAGGCGCCGAAACTCGACGAGTTGGAGGCCGCGCGCTGGATGGCTTCGACGACAGGCGGGAAGGCGTGGCCCAGGATCATCGGGCCCCAGGAGCCGAAGTAGTCGATGTAGCGATTGCCGTCGGCGTCGAAAAGGTAGGCTCCTTTGGCGCGCTCGACGAACGGGGGATCGCCGCCAACAGCGCGAAATGCTCGAACGGGGGAATTGACGCCACCGGGGAAGAACCGCTCGGCGCGTGCTTGTAGGGATTGAGAGCGGGTGCGGTTCATGCTGGGTTCAGTATAGAGGTCCGGGGGCGAATCCCAGTGGACAGGACAGGCATCTGGTGGAACATGAGCGAAGGAGACGAGTTCGGGGGCCGCGTGATCTGCCTCTTCGATGGCGAGTGCGGGTTTTGCCGCTCGATGGTTCGGTGGCTGTTGCGCCGCGACCGGAAGGACCGGCTACGCTTTGCTCCCCTGGCTGGGGCGAAGGCGGCCGCGTTCCTCGGGCGGCATGGCTACGCTGCACCGGACGCGGCGATCAGCGGCAACACGATTGTCGTAGTACGCGATGCAGAGGGAGCCCCGGAAGAGGTACTGATGCGGTCCGATGCGGTTGTGGCGCTGCTGAGCGAACTGCCCCAGCCCTGGATGACAGTAGCGGCGGTGTTGCGCCATGTTCCGCAGCCGGTGCGCAATTGGGGCTACCGGCTTATCGCGCGGGGACGCCACCGCATCAGCGGGCAGATCGAGAGTTGCCCGCTGCCTACAGCGGAAGAGCGCAGATGGTTTTTATAAGCTCCCGGGCTGGGTCTCGCGGCAGCGGCGGGCGGCGCGGAGGCAGAACAAGTTGATGGTGATGGAGAGTCCCATGAAGAATCCGCAGAAGGCATCGAGCCAGGCATGCGGCGCGGTCATGGACGGCCGGACGAAGACCCACAGGATCAGACCAACGGCGAGAGAGAGGTTACCGATGACCCTCATGCGGCGGGTCTTCGGATCTTGTTCGTGAATCGGAGCACACATGTTCGGGGCTCCTTTTGGGGTTCAAGCGTTCAAGCGGTACCAAGTGAAGAGCGACAGTTTAATGACGACGAAGGCGACCGCGAGAGCGAAGAGATCCCAGCTCCAGATGTGATCGTGGAAGAAGCGGTACTCGAAGAGAACGACGGCGAGAATCGCGGAGGCGATGCCGGCGACGCTCGAGGAGCGGCGGCGATGGTCGAGGAAACGCTCGTCGACGAACTTGCCGAGGAGGGGGATGCGGCTGAGGATGGGGTGGGTCACGGCTGGCTCTCCAGGCGGAAGATTTGGTCGGTGGGGCAGACGAAGATGCGGGAAAAGGTGAGGGCCAACTCGAGCGAGGGCACGTAGCGGTTGCGCTCGATGGAGTTGATGCTCTGGCGGGAAACCCCCGCGGCCTGGGCCAGTTGCTCCTGGGTCCAGCCCTGGGCGATGCGGAGTTCCTTGACGCGGTTTGTGATGGTCTGGGCCATGTAAAGCTGACTTTCCGTTCCAGAGTAGCCGGAACCGGGCTGGATGTCAAGCTGGCTTTCCATTCTTCTCGAGAAGATTCCTGAACAAGATCTACAAGGGGCCGCGAGCGGTCGACACCTCGGCCTACCAGGGTGGCCTGTTGACAGTGATGGTTCATTTACCACGCAACTGGGTTTTTTCGTAACATTTCGAGGTTACTCTTGGCGGATGGATAGATACCTTTCGTAACCGTTGTCCGATAACTCGCCTGTTACTCGTTGATTGATGGCTGTCAATGGGCGCATTAGCAACCTGTAATCCATCTAGCCGGTCTTAGACCGATGCGGAGGTTTGAATGAATCCTAAATTGGAATGTGTGCGGAAACTACTCGTCTATTTGCCTCTTTTGTTGCTTGCCTTGGTCTGTGTGAATGCGACGGGGCAAAGCGTCCAGGTTAACTTCGCCAATCCGGTGGTCACGACGGCCAACAGCACTCCGGCAGCCGGCGTTTGGTACATCGACCGATTCGCCCCCTGCGGATTTTCTTCTCCCGATATCGCTCCAGACGGCACGAGGAACACCCTCGAGGAGTCAATCTGCACGGCTGCTTTTCAGACGCCGACACCATCGTTCTACGACACGCAGGGCCGTGATTACCTGCTAATCGCCAATACCTATTCCATGTCGATTCAGCTGTACGTGCCCAGCAGCTGGCAAAATGAAAACGCCCGTATGGCAGGCTTTTGGGGCGCCGCCGTCGACTCCAGTGGCAACATCGGCGATTACCCGATCATCGAGTTCCAAGGCCCCATCACGAGTGAACTGCCGGGCCCGGGCTACTATTCCAATGGCGGCGTAGCCGGATTCTATGGCTGGAACAACGCGGCGAATAGCGGCAATGGGGGCTGGGACTACATCGGTCTGCCGCCGGGATTCAGGTACAACAGCTGGGTGAAATTGACGATCACCTTGGTACCGGGAGTCGGCTTCGAGTACTCTGTCGCCGATCCCTGGAGCCGCCACGGAGTCTCGATCAGCAGCCCAACGTCCGCGGCACCGAGCGATCCCGATTCTGCGCTCAGCGCGGTTCTTCTGCAAGGCTATAACTACGACATGAACTACAACATCTTCTGGAACAACTTCACGATGTCCTCGTCGTCCCTAACCTGCTCCGTTCGATTCGGGCCTTCGCGTGGCCCTGGCCGCCATCGGCCCTGGTAAGCCCCATGGGAGCGCCGCTGTTTTTCGAACGACAACGGCGCTCCACGCTTCACGCGGCGCAACGTCTTGTGCTCCTTCGCCCGCTTCAAGCCCACCCAGCCCTCAGACTTCTTACGATCAAGCAGTGGCCGTCCAGCCTCGATGACTCATGAGGCAGGTTCGGGCCGACTTGGGTCGTCTTGCAGGGCGCGCCGGCCGAACCACCGATTTGTGGGAAATGCACCGCACAAATGCTGCTAGAATTCTGGTTTCCGGCTGCTCGACGCCGAAGCAATCTGCCTGAAAAAGAAGGCCCGTACCGTGCCCCAGGACAATACACCCAAATCCGTGACCTATGCCGACGCGGGCGTGGACCTGCGGGCCGGCGACCGCGCCAAGGAGCGCATCAAGTATCTGGCGCAGAAGACCTTTAATCGCAATGTTTTAGGCGGGATCGGCGGCTTTGGAGCGCTGTTCCGGCTGGACACGCAACGATGGAAGAACCCGATCCTGGTGAGCTCGGCCGACGGGGTGGGGACCAAGCTGAAGGTGGCCTTCGAGCTGGGGTTGCACCAGACGGTGGGCGCCGACCTGGTGAATCACTGCGTGAACGACATTGCCGTGCAAGGGGCCACGCCGATGTTCTTCCTCGACTACCTGGCGACGGGCAAGATCGACGAAGACGTGGTGGAGAGCGTGGTGAGCGGGCTGGCCGATGCGTGCAGGGCGAACGGGTGCGTGCTGATCGGCGGCGAGACGGCGCAGATGCCGGGGTTCTATGCCGGCGGCGAGTACGACCTGGCAGGATTCATTGTGGGCGCGGTGGACCGCGACAAGATGGTGACGGGCGCAACGATCAAGCCGGGCGACGTGCTGATCGGGCTGCCCTCGACCGGGCTGCACACCAACGGCTACTCGCTGGCGCGGAAGCTGCTCTTCCAGGTGGCCGGATACAAGCCGACGCAGTACGTGACGGCGATCAAGGAAAAGGCCGGCGCGGCGCTCTTGAGGACGCACCGCAGCTACCTGCACGTGATCCAGAAGCTGGTGACGGCAGGGCTGACGACGGGCATGGCGCACATCACCGGCGGCGGCATCACGGAGAACCTGCCGCGCATCCTGCCCAAGGGGGTGACGGCGCAGATAGAGATCGGCTCGTGGCCGGTGCTGCCCATCTTCGAGCACCTGCGCGAACTGGGGAACATTCCGCAGGAAGAAATGATGCGGACCTTCAACATGGGCGTCGGGCTGATCGCGGCGATTCCGGCGGCGAAGTTTACGCGCGCCAAGAACCTTCTGGACCGGTCCGAGGAGAAGTTCTACGTGATCGGCCGCGTGGTGAAGGGCGAACGCCGGGTGCAGTACACGTAGCGGCGGAGTCAGCGGAGCTAGCGGGGTTAGCAGAGCTAGTTTCGCGGACTCCAGAGATTCAGAGTAAAATCCGGGGCACCTCGCGCTGCTCGATGACGGACCCCGCCAGCTTCGTCAACCCCGATCGCTGCACTGGCCTGATAATCGTGGAATCCTTCGCCAACTCGCAGACTCGCCGCCCGCCCTTTCGCCTCGGAATTCTCCTTTCCGGCCGCGGGTCCAACTTCCTTGCCATTGACGATTCGATTCGCACCGGGCGGCTGAAGGGCGTTGAGATCGCGGTCGTGATCTCGAACGTGGCAGAGACGCCGGGCCTCAAAAAGGCGCGCGAGATGGGGCTCGAAACGGCGGTCTTCGTCTCGAAGGGCCGCAAGCACGAGGAGCACGACGCCGACGTGACGGCCTGCCTGAAGGCGCACCGCGTCGATCTGGTTTGCCTGGCTGGATACATGCGGCTGCTGTCGAGGCAGTTCGTAGCCGCATTCCCCAATCGCATACTCAACATTCATCCCTCGCTGCTGCCAGCCTTCCCTGGGCTCGATGCGCAGGAGCAGGCGTTCGACTACGGCGTGAAGGTGACGGGCTGCACGGTGCACTTTGTGGACGAGGAGCTGGACCACGGCGCGATCATAGTGCAGCGGACGGTTCCGGTGCTCGACAGCGACGATGCGCACACGCTCGCGGAGCGAATCCTGGTCGAGGAGCACCAGGCCTACGCCGAGGCGATTGCGCTCGTGGTGAGTGGGGAGTACGAGGTGCGGGGGCGGAAGTACGTAAAGACAAGGAATAGGCAGTAGGGAAGAGGAAATAGAAGGCGGGATTTTTCCCGGATCGATGCGCGTGTCAAGTGGGGTCGCGCGCGAATTTGTTGTAACTAGATTATTTTTCAACGACTCACAGAGTGCGGCGATTTGCAGGGGATTAACCCTGAATCCCCTACTCTGAACAATAGCCAGACAAACCACGGATGTGCACGGCTCGGCGAATGAGTCCGCCCTCCCCCAGTGCGAAGGGCGCCGGAGCGGTGGACCGTGAATTGGCTGCGCGGAGCAGCTCTCGACTCGACGCTGGGCCGGTGACGCGGAGGCGTTCGGGATGAGAGCTGCTCCTTTCATTTCCGGTTGCGAAGAAGCGGCTGGGACAAGGGAACCAAATCAACTCAATCCCGCTCGCCGCGCTTGGAACTGCGGCACGAAGGAGCATGTGTATGAATTTCATTTCGAACATCTGGAAGCATCCGAAGACGTCGGCGGCGGGGCTGCTGATCGCAGTGGCCAGCGTTGCCGGAGTTTTGTCGCAGCAGGGCATAACGCTGGGCAAGGCGGGAACGGGCACGGTGGTGTCGCTGGCCTGCGGCCTTGCCACGGCGCTGCTGGGGCTGTTGGCGAAGGACCCGAATGCAGCGAGTCAGCAAGTCAGCGGGTCAGCGAATCTGCGCACAGGCGTCGGCACCGCGAGGCTGGGCGTGTGGATGCTGATCGCGCTGCTGATTCCGCTGCCGTGGATGCAGGGCTGCACGGCAACGACGGTGGCGCAGGACATCGTGAACTGGACGCCGGCTTTGCAGAGCGCTGTGGCGGCGGTGGATTCGACGGCGACGCTGCTGGCTCCGGCCGATGCGCCGGTCTTTGCCGCAGCGACCGTGGGTTTCGACGCGGCGAGCAACCTACTGGTGGCGCAAGCGAAGGCGTACCTGGCGAATCCGTCGGCGAGCGCGCTAACGAAACTGCAGAGCCAGGTCGTCACGTTTCAGCAGCAGGTGAACACGGGGCTGCTGCAGGCGGCGAGGATCGTGGACGCGAAGAGCCAGCAACATGCGCTGGCGGTGATTCAGGGTGTGGCGACGATCGCGAACGCGATTCTCGCGCTGGTCGAATCGATCTCGACCAAAGCGCAGGTGGCGGCGATGGCGGCGCAGTCGAGCGTGAAGCTGGCGAAGGTGCGCCCCTATCTCGACGAGTCGCGCGGGGCGGCGATTGTGGCTGCGCACTACGGCGAGCCGGTGGAGCTGGCGCGTGTGCAGGTGGCGCAGGCGGAGCGGGCGGAGATCGCGGCAGGGTTCTGAAAACACGAAGAGGGGGATCAGATCCTCCGATTTGGCTCGCTGTCACGTCGTCTTCGCGTTAAGACTCCGGAACGGATGAGGCACCGATCGCCTGCGACACAGGCACGCGGGAGTTAGAGAGCCATCCATCCGCTAAACGCTATAAAATCAGGGGGTAAGGGGACTCCACAAGGGTTGAGAGTTTCAGCAAGTGCAGCATTGGGAAAGGCATCCGCTTCCCCCTTCTTGGAGTCCCCATCACACAAAAGATGCAAAAATTTCACTACCCACCAGCAGTCGAACTGTGAGAGAGTTATTGCGCATTCCCCCCATGACCCCGCGCGGGAGTGAATTTGCGCGCGCGGGCGGTAGGGTATTGGGGCACTAATCATGAGCCTTTCGAAACGTGTGGAGCTTTACCAGAAAATCGAAGCTCACCGGAAACGGCCTCTGATCGTCTATGTAACAAGCAAGCGGGTCGGCGCCTTTGCAATGATGTCGACAGAGGCCATCCCATACTTGATTCAGCAGGTGGATGCACTTCCGAATGACGCTCAAGGAGTTGATTTCTTGATCGCCAGTTTGGGAGGCGATCCGATGGTGGCTTGGCGCATATCAAGTTTGCTCAGACAGGGTGCTCGGAATCATGTCTCGGCCTTGATCCCTCAGAGTGCGTACAGCGCTGCGACCCTGGTGGCTTTTGGCGCAAACGAAATCGTGATGCACCCCAATGGACACTTGGGTCCGGTCGACTTCCAGATCCGCACTCAAAGCGCTTCGTTTTCGACGGAAGATATCAGCGCCTTTCTCGATTTTGTTCGAAATAATCTCAAGATCACTGATCAAGAACATGTCAGGGCGCTTTTTGAGATCACGTGCCAAGAGATTGGCAGTCTCGGAATTGGTTTCACGGCCCGCAGTTCGAGACTGGCTATGGACATGGGGGCGAACCTGCTCGCCTTACACATGAAGGAGGATGCTGCAAAGGCGAAGATTCGCGTGATCGTTGACAACATGAGCCGGAAGTTTCAGTCACACGGTTATCCTGTGAATCGGGAAGAAGCGCAGGAGATTGGGCTGCCCGTGAATCGCAAATCGGACCCCGTTCTGGAGGGTCTGATGTGGGATGCGTGGCTGCTGTTGGAAAAGGAGATGAAGGAACGGGAACCGTTCGACCCGGTTTGCGTACTTCTCAACAGTGCAGAGGCAGCGAAGCTGTTGGCTCCGGTGCCTCAACTCGATGTCCCACTTTGCGCCACGGCATCGGCTCACTATCAGACGGCGTTGAAGGATTTGAAGACCGCTGTAAAGAACGAGATCAACCCTGTCGATTATGACTACACAGACGCAATTGTGGAGTCAAGCCGTTGCGCCTTTGCGCACACGGTGAAGGGGAAGATACTTTCCCATCGGACGCCGGATCTGCAGATTCGCTACAATGTTCTTGTCAAGTCCAGTGCATGGGAAAACCTTTCCGGTCGAGCCCCAAGGAAGGAGAAGAAGGCATCATGAACGAGTTTTATCAATCTGTGCGGCTGCAGTGGGGCGTCTTTCCGTTGGACGTTACCTCTCCACTGCCATCGCAGCGGTTGGGCTCATCTGGTGAGAAGCGAGGCAGCGATTACCAGCCGATAGAGGGTCCTGCTGAAAAACCCGCCCAAGCTCCGCGGCCATCGAAGAAAGAATCGAAGCCTGGCTGCAAGTAACAAACTACCGATTCTAGCGAAAGTGAGAACGCCCGGCGAAAGCCGGGCGCTCTTGTGTTCAGATACATTTTGCTTTTTCTCGAATGCTGCATAGGCCGACAACAGAGGGTTCTGGGGCCCATCCCGTTTCGGGCATCCGAAACTGTCTCATATCGGATCAGGCGTTCATTCCATTTCGTCCCGAACCCACCGATTAGGTATTGGTCTCCCGCGCCTCTCCCAGAATCAGCTTGAGGGTCATCTTGCGCTGGCCGCGGACGATGGTGACGCTGATGGTGTCGCCGGGCTGGTGCTTGTCCATGATGGCGCTGACGTCCTGCGAATCGGTGATCTCATGGCCGTCCATGGCAACGATGAGGTCGCCGCCGAGCATGATGGGCGTGTTACCCACGTAGGCCTGCTGATTGCCGCCATGCAGGCCGGCGCGCTCGGCCGCTCCGCCGGGAAGGACGCGCTGGATGAGGACGCCCTGATCGGCGGCGAGACCCATCTGCGAGGCGAGGTCGGGGCCGATGGCGTAAGAGACGATGCCGAGCGAGGGCCGCTTGACGCGCCCGTAGCGGAGCAGATCGGCGAGCACGGCTTTGGCGGTGTTGATAGGGATGGCGAAGCCGATGCCCGAGCTCTGGTCGGCGCCGTTGGAGGCGATCATGGTGTTGATGCCGATGACCTCGCCCGAGGAGTTGAGCAGCGGGCCGCCGGAGTTGCCGGGGTTGATGGCGGCGTCGGTCTGGATGGCGTCCTCGATAGGCGCGCCGTCGGCGTTGCGGATGGAGCGGATGGAGCTGATGATGCCGCGGGTCATGGTGCCGCTGAGACCGAAGGGATTGCCGATGGCGTAAACCTTTTGGCCCACGTTGAGTTGCGAGGAGTCGGCCAGCGTGACAGGCTCGAGACCGGGCGCGTCGATCTGGAGCAGCGCCAAGTCGTGGCTTTTGTCGGTGCCGACGACGCGCGCAGAATAGCGGCGCTTGTTGTAGAGCTGCACCTCGATGCCGCGGTTGGCGCCAGCGACGACGTGGAAGTTGGTAAGGATGTGGCCTGCCTTGTCGAGGACGAAGCCAGAACCCTGGCCCTGCTGCGGAACGGTGCCATAGAAGAAGTCGAAGACCAGCGTGGTCGAGGTGATGTTGACCACCGAGGGCAGGACCTTTTTGTAGATGGCGATGTTGTTCTGCTCTTCGGCGTCGTAGCTGGGCGCGGCGTGCGCTTCAGTGAGCTCGAGCGGAGTATTGGAGCCATCGGAGCCGTCGGAGCCCTTGGAGCCGACGAGCGTGGGACGGCCGCCGACAAAGTGGAGCGGGAAATGCGTGGTCAGAAACCAGAATCCGCACAGCAAAAGCAAAACGATGATGAGAATCCGGCTCAGCTTCATGGATCGTGAACCCGATGACCTTCCTTGGGGGCCGTATGCAGGCCCTCCTCTTGTTACGGCGGCGGCGCAGCGAAGTTCCACGCGAAAAAGATCCGCCGTCCCTCTTCTTATTGTAGAGACAGGTTCTGACTGGAATTGTTGCTCTCGGCCTGGAGGCGCGGCCAGAGGGCCTGGACCTGGACGCGCAAAGTGGAGATATCGCCTGAATTTTCAAGGACATAATCAGCCTGGGCGGCCTTTTCGGCGTCGGGAACCTGATGCGCGAGGCGCGTGCGGGCATCAGCTTCGATCGCGGCCAGGCTGGCGGCGGCTGGCACGCCGGCGGAGAGTGACGAACGGATGCGGGCGGCGTAGCGGGCGATCTTCGTTTCGTCGGGCGCGGTGACGACGATGACGCGGTCGATGCGGCGGCGCCACTCGGCGAGCACGCTATCCGTGTCGCCGCGGGCGAGTGCGTCGCGGACGACCTCGAAGATGAGCGCCGACTCGATGACGGCGACGGCGGCGGGGTCGCGGGCGAAGACTTCGTCCATCCATCGCTGCTGGGCCTCGATGACGGGCGGATGGACGATGGCATTGAGCTCCTGCAGGCGGCCATGGCGGAAGGCAAGCTCGGCGAGGCGGGCGCGGTTGAGACGGCCGTCGGGGCCGACGACCTCGGCGCCGAAGTGTTCGACGATGGCCGAGAAGACGATCTGGCCGGGCTCCATGAGCGTGCGACCCAGTGCGTCGGCCTCAATGACCTGAGCGCCGAGTTCGCGCAGCATGGCGGCCACGGTCGATTTGCCGCTGCCCAGGCCGCCGGTGAGGCCGACTCTCAACATAGATTCGCGATCCTCTGAGGGAATCCAGACTTTGCCGAAGGCGTGGCCGATTCCTACTTCCCGCTTGGCTTCAGACCTATATTGTCCATCACTTCGAGCGCGAATCGGGCGGAAACCGTGGCCGGTCCGCCGCCCATCTCGATTCCCACTTCGATCGCTTCGAGGACCTCCTCAAACGTGGCGCCGGACGCAGCGGCTTGCTCGATGTGCCACTGCATGCAGGACTCGCAGTCCTTGAACACCGAGATTCCGACGGCGATGAGTTCCTTCTGCTTCTTCGGCACGGCGCCATCGGAATAGGCGGCCGATTCCATGGCCAGGAAGCCCTTGTAGACCTTCGAATCGAGCGCCAAAAGGCGAGCATGTGCATTCTTCCGGCGTCTCGACAGCTCTTCGAATTTGTTCATCTCGGGCATGACGTTCTTCTTTCCTTGCAGAAGTTGGGCCAGTCCAAAGCGCCTCCCCCTCGATCTGTCCGTTTCATGTGGCCGGCGCTTCGATTCCCCGGCGCATTCTTGCGGCGCGGACAGTGTCGGCCATGAGCATGGCGATGGTGAGCAGGCCGACGCCGCCAGTGAGGCCGACTCTCAACATCGAGGGCGAACCTCAGTTCGCGCGCCGATCCATGCGATTGTACGCACAGCGGATGGATGCAAGTATAGGTTATCGGCCAAATCTGCCGTAGAATGAAACGACGGGGCAGGAGGGTGGAGGCCATATGACCGGCCTGAATCCAAGAATCACGGTTGAAGCTGGCAAGATGGGCGGCAAGCCCTGCATTCGCGGCCTGCGTTTCACGGTGTACGATCTGGCGTCGTATCTCGCCTCCGGAATGACGGAGGAAGAGATTCTGAAGGAGTTCCCGTACCTGGAAAAGGAAGACTTCCAGGCGGTGTACGAGTTTTTCGCCAGCATTCCGGAAAGGATTGCTGTACTTGAAGCTTCTCGTTGACGAGAACCTCCCGCCCCGGCTCGTCCGCGACCTCGTCGATCTATTCCCTGACTCCGTTCACGTTGAGAGCTTGGGTTTGGGGGGCACGCCCGATGCGATTATCTGGGAGTATGCGAAAGAACATGGATTCGCCTTCCTGACCAAAGACAAGGACTATGCGAACTTCAGCCTGGCATGGAGCGCTCCTCCCAAGGTGATCCTGCTGCAGACGGGCAACTGTTCGACGGCCGAACTCATTCGGATTATCCGGAACAATGCGATCCGGTTGTCGGATTTCGAAATCGACGCCCGGCGCAGCTTACTGATCTTGCGATAAAAGCAGCACCGATCCAATCGAAGTCTGTCTGCCAGGGTGAAAAGGCTGTCTCTACAGCCCTCCGCGCAGTTTCGCGGCGCGGACGGTGTTGGCCATGAGCATGGCGATGGTGAGCAGGCCGACGCCGCCGGGGACGGGCGTGTAGGCCGAGGAGAGCTCGAAGGCTTTCGGATCGATGTCGCCGACGATGACCGAGCCGCGTTTCAAGAAGGCGGCTTCGCGCTTCTCGTTGCCTTTGAAGAAGCGGTCGAATTCCTCGCGCGTGTTCAGGCGGTTGATGCCGACGTCGACGAGCGTGGCGCCGGGCTTGACCATATCGGGCGTGATGAAGCCGGGGCGGCCGATGGCGGCGACGAGGATGTCGGCCTGGCGGGTAACCTCTCCGAGGTTTTGGGTCTTGGAATGGCAGATCGTCACGGTTGCGTTCTGATGCAGCAGGAGCAGGGCGACGGGCTTGCCGACAATGTCGCTGCGGCCGACGACAACGGCGTGCCGGCCGGCGATGGGAATGCCGCTGCGCATGAGAATCTCGATGACGCCGGCGGGAGTGCAGGGCGCGAGAGCGGGACGGCCGGCGAGCAGGCGGCCAGCACTGACGGGGTGAAAGCCGTCGACGTCCTTCGCGGGGTCGATGGCGTCGAGGAGGGCCTTGGCGTCGACGTGCGCGGGGAGCGGAAGCTGGATCAGAATGCCATCGATCGAGTCGCGCGCGTTGAGCTGGGCGACGAGCGCGTGTAGTTCGGCGGTGGTGACGGCGTCTGGCGGGGTGATGAGGTCGCTGGCGATGCCGAGTTCGGCGCAGGCCTGCACTTTGCCGCGAACGTAAATCTCCGATGCAGCTACGTGGCCCACGAGCACGACGGCCAGGCCCGGCTTGATGCCGCGCGCAGCCAGAGCTCGGACCTCTTCAGCAACTTCCTGCTTGATGGCTGCGGCGATGACCGCGCCGTCGAGGATCTTCGCCATGATCGGCTCCAAACTCCCATCGTATCAAGCAGGCGCCAAGGTCCAACCCTCCCTTTGATCTTTCCCGCGACTGAGGACGTATAGCGGATCAGAAACCCAAGACATATGACCAAGACACAACGTGTACCGGTGTTGCTGGACATCCTTTCTGGAGTGGCCGCAATCATCGCGGTGGTGGGGACATGCATCGCTTTGAAGGCTGTTGGAGACGACTTTCGCGTGGTCTTTGGACTGACAGCGGCAGCCTTCTTTCTGGCGGGAATCACGCGCGGCAAGCTACAGGTGGGCAGCCTTGGATGGCAAGTGGTCCGTGTGAGCGCCGGCGGACTACTGGGCACAGCGGCTCTGGTCGTGAACAACGGGCCGCATCTCGTGTTGATCCAGGCAGGTTTGGTGCTGACGGCCGTTGCGCTCTCCGCCACAGGCATACTCGCACGGAGATCGTGGCATTCAGATCGTCGATTCAGTCTCCGCCTGACCGCCTTGTCGCTGATTGCCGCCGGGGTCGTTGTTTTTGCTGCAGTTCCAAAGCTCTCATCCTATTCCGCCTTTGAAGCCACGGATCGACCCCTGCCCGCTTTCAGTCTTCAGGCGGACAATCACATCATCCGCTCGGAAGAACTCAGAGGGCGCGTCGTGGTCCTCGCGTTCTGGGCGAGTTGGTGCCTGCAGTGCATGGAAGAGCTGCCCGAGTTGCAGCGGGTTTATGCGCGGTATCAAAACGACCCTGAGATCGTCTTCCTGGCAGTGGATACGGGCTGGGAAGGGGAGACCATGGAGACGGGCAAGCGACGCCTTGCACAGCGCCACCTGGAGCTTCCCGTCGTCTTCGATCCGGGGCCCGCCGCGCAGACGTTGGGCGTTGACGGGCTCCCCGCTTTGATTCTCATCGACCGGAACGGTTCCGTGAAACTCGTCCATCATGGATATGACCGGTCGGAGCATCTGGAATACGCGCTCACTCGTGAGATCGAGGAACTGAGAAAGGAAACCCGCCAGAAATAGCCGCCAGCGCTGCGAATCCTGCCCTGACCTCTGCCTATCAATCTACGATCCGCCATGTTCCGACGGCTGGCGCCTCCGCCTGGATGCAGATCAGCCTGATGTCGCGATCGAGGCGATGGAGACCCGCTGCGTCACATTGATTTGTGAGCCCCCTCACATACAACGCCGAACTGCGCGCCTAACGTCGGTGGGGTCGGAAGTGCGCCAAATCACAGTTCGTCTCACAAGGGCCGCTTCCGGCAACAGCTCAACGGAGACATCGCCTGATGAGCGGTCTAAAAGATGCAGCACATCTTTTTCGGTTTGCGGGGCTCTTTGTCGTCGCGTTCCTGGTGTTTCTGGTGGTGCGCGGGTACGTTGTCCCGAAGACCTTCGGGCAGTATGGGCACTATCGCGGGGCGTCGATCGGCGAGATTGCAGCGCACCCAGTGAAGTTTGCCGGGCACCAGACCTGCGAAACTTGCCACGCGGACATTGCCGACACCAAGACCAAAGGCAAGCACGCGCACGTGAATTGCGAGGCTTGCCACGGGGCGCTGGCGACGCATGCTGACGATCCTATGGCGCTGACGCCGGTGAAGCCGGACACGGCGGTGCTGTGCGTGCGCTGCCACACGGCGAGCGCGGCCAAGCCGAGCGGGTTCCCCCAGATCGATCCGGCGGACCACATGGGCGGTGCGCCGTGCGAGACCTGCCACAATCCCCACAGCCCGGCCATTGGATCGGACTCGGGTCCAAGCGCCGCAACGGGAGGTGCGAAATGACGATCAGCCGGCGTCATCTGCTGGTTCTTTTGCCCGCGGCGGCCGTGGCGTGGAAGTATGTGCTGGCCGGCACGCCGGAGGATGCGCCCAATTACGCGATGAGCGAGCACTGGTGGGGCATGCTGATCGACATTCCCAAATGCATCGGCTGCGGAAACTGCGTGCGCGCCTGCCAGACCGAGAATGACGTTCCGGACGGGTTCTTCCGCACCTGGGTGGAGCGGTATCACCGCTCGGACACTCACCTCGAGAACCCCGAAGTGATCTCGCCGGACGGCGGCAAGGAAGGGTTCCCGGTGGTGAAGGAAGGCGCGGAGGGGGACTACTTCTTCGTGCCAAAGATGTGCAACCAATGCGCGGACTCGCCCTGCACACAGGTGTGCCCGGTGGGCGCGACGTTTGTGAGTCCCGACGGCGTGGTGCTGGTGGATCAGAAGTACTGCCTGGGATGCGCGTACTGCGTGCAGGCTTGCCCGTATGGCTGCCGGTACATCCATCCCACAAAGAAGGTGGCGGACAAGTGCACGCTCTGCTACCACCGGATCACCAAGGGGTTGACGACGGCCTGCTGCGAAGCCTGCCCGACCGGCGCGCGGCAACTGGCGGACTTGAAGAATCCCGGCGATCCGATTCACGAGTTCCTGAGGACGCACAGCGTGCAGGTGCTGAAGCCGCAGATGGCCACCGGAGCCAAGGCGTTCTACAACGGGCTGGATGGGTCGGTGCGATAAAGCAGGGAACAAGGGATCGAGGGAGCAAGGGAACAAGAAAACCCGAAGCGCTGAGGTCGCCGCTCGGGTTCGACTACGACGGGCTGAGAGCGGAAGGCTGAAAGCTGGGAGCTGTACTTATGAGCGGCGTTGAAGGCTACATGTATCCGAACGAAGTGACGCTGTACTGGAGCGTGCTGATCGTGCTGTACCCGTTCATCACGGGGCTGGTGGCGGGCGCATTCATTCTGGCGTCGTTAGAGCGCGTGTTCCGCGTGGAGGCGGTGAAGCCGACCTACCGGCTGGCGCTGCTGACGGCGCTGGCGTTTCTGCTGGATGCTCCGCTACCGCTGCAGCTTCACCTCGGCCACCCGGAGCGCTCGCCGGAGATGTACTTCACGCCGCACAGCAGCTCGGCGATGGCGATGTTCGGCTACGTGTACCTGTGGTACCTGATGGCCGTGCTGGTCTTCGAAATCTGGCTCGACTACCGGCGCGATATCGTGCTGCTGTCGCAACAGTCGAAGGGCCTGCTGCGCGCGATCTACAAGATCATGACGCTGGGTTCGAGCAACATCAGCGAGCGCTCGCTGCACATCGACGAGAAGGTGGGCTGGATCGTGACGCTGGTGGGCATTCCGTCGGCGTTCCTGCTGCACGGATACGTGGGATTCATCTTCGGGTCGATCAAGGCGAATCCGTGGTGGTCGTCACCGCTGATGCCGGTGGTGTTCATCTTCTCGGCGATGGTTTCGGGAATTGCCGCGGTGATGCTGCTCTACATGGCCCTGACCAAGCTGCGCAAACAGGCTATTGACATGCGCTGCGTAGACACGATTGCGATGTACATGTTCTACATCTTCATCATCGACTTCAGCCTGGAGATGCTCGACCTGGTGCACCGCATCTACGAAGCCGATGAATCGTTCCGCAGCCTGGACTTCATGGTGCACACCAGGCTCTACATTCCGCACATCGTGATCCAGATCTTTCTGGGTACCATCACGCCGCTATTCCTGCTGTTCCTGACGCAGATCGTGAAGCTGCCCGAACAGGTGCGCAAGCGGCTCTACGTTCTTTCGGGTTGCCTGGCGCTGGTGGGCATTTTTGCGATGCGCTGGAACGTAGTGATCGGCGGCCAACTGTTCTCGAAGAGCTTCCTGGGCTACACGACGTACAAAGTGGACCTGGTGACGCGTGAAGGCCTGCTGGTGGCGATTGGCTTGACGATCCTGCCTTTGCTCTTCCTGTGGGCGCTGGTGAAGCTGCTGCCGCCGTGGCCCGAAAAGAGCCTGCACGAAGCGGCGCCGGGCGACTGAGGGCGGCGATCGCTGCGCTGTCGAGAACGGTTGGCATATGCTCTCCAGAGTCCGTCGTAGCGCAGAAGTTGAGTGAAACCTTCCGGCAGCGAGAGCGATCACGAAGGCAAGGCGCGCGGCTTCCCTCAGGACTCGCGATGGAAATCACATCCCATCTGCAATCCGGCTTGCCGCAATGTGGGATCCTTGTGGCGCAATCTGGAACTGTCGAAGGCCGAGATGAAAAAGAAAAGTGAATCTCGTGACCAAAATGGGCATTTGATCCCACTAATGGGTGAGTAACTGTGTTTTGTACTACTTTGCGGGAATTGCGGCACTCATTTACAGATACGATTCTCATTGCATTAAGAAGTCGCGTCATGAAGCAAAGCCATTGTGCGTATCACGGCCCTCCCTGGGGCGAACGCGAAACCGCAATGCGATCATCGATTCCAGTCACAGCCGACGCAGCATCCATGCCCGGTGCGCCGCACGAGGAGGAAGCATGTTGTGCCGTAGGATTTCCAGCGTAATCATCTCTTCCGTTGTCACATTTGCCATGCTAGTCAGCGCTGCGCTTACCGGCTGCGGAGGGTACTCGAAACCCCTCAGCGTGACGGTGACCGCCGCGGCGACCACCGTGGATGGAACGGACACAACGACGCTAACGGCGACGATCGCCAACGACAAGAACAGCGCTGGCGTGACCTGGAGCGTGAGCGGCGGCGGATCGCTGTCGAGCGAGACGACCAGTTCGGCGACGTACACGGCGCCGGCGGCGACGAGCTCGGCGCAGTCGATTACCGTAACGGCAACCTCGGTTGCCGACGCGACAAAGACGGGCACGGTTACAATCACCGTTCCCGCGGCGCCGGCAGTCACCTCCACGAGCGCCAGCCTTGCGGGCGCGGTTGGAACGGCCTACTCGGTGCAACTGCAAGCCAGCGGCGGCATCTCTCCCTATACATGGGCGCTGGGCAGCGGCACGACGCTGCCGACGTGCTTAACGTTGAGATCGAGCGGCATCATCACGACAGCCTCGGGTACGGCGCCGGCGGCCTCATGCGCCGGGACCTACTCCAACCTCACCTTCAAGGTCACCGACTCGGGCACGCCGACTGCCTTGAGTGCGACCTCCTCGGCATTATCCATCGTGATCAGTGCGCCGTCCATCACCTTCCCGGCGTCGTTATCCGGCGGAACTGTGGGCACGGCCTATTCGGCCAGTGCGGCGGCCACGGGCGCCCTGGGCACGACGACCTACAGCCTCGCCAGCGGCGCTCTGCCGCCATCGGGCGACCTGGTTCTGAACGCAAGCACCGGCGCGATCACCGGAACGCCCAGGGCGGCCGACGTGGGCACATTCACCTTCGCGGTGAAGGTCGTCGACGCCTATGGCGACACGGCGACCTCGGGAAGCTTGAGCATCACGATCACCGCGCCGACGATCACCTTCCCGACCTCGTTATCGCCATCCAGCGTGACGGTTGGCACGGCCTATAGCGCCAGCGCGGCGGCCACGGGGGCGGTCGGCTCGACGACCTACAGCCTCGCCAGCGGCGCTCTGCCGGCCTCGGGCGACCTGGTTCTGAACGCGAGCACCGGCGCGATCGCCGGAACGCCCAAGGCGGCCGACGTGGGCACATTCACCTTCGCGGTGAAGGTCGTCGACGCCTATGGCGACACGGCGACCTCCGGAAGCTTGAGCATCACCGTCAATGCGCCAACGATTACGTTCCCCACATCGTTATCGCCATCCAGCGTGACGGTGGGCTCGGCCTATAGCGCCAGCGCGGCGGCGACGGGGCCGGTCGGCACGACCACTTACAGCCTCGCCAGCGGCGCTCTGCCGGCCTCGGGCGACCTGGTTCTGAACGCGAGCACGGGCGCGATTACGGGAACTCCGAGGGCGACCGATGTGGGCTCCTACACGTTCACGGTGAAGGTGGTCGACTACTACGGCGACACAGCGACCTCCGGAAGCTTGAGCATCACCGTCAATGCGGCGGCTGCGATCACTTTCGGGACAGCGCCCACGGCCACCGCGACGGCAGGCGTGGCCTATTCGAGCGCCTTGTCGGCCAGCGGCGGCGGGGGCTCGCTCACCTACAGCATCACCAGCGGATCGCTGCCTGCCGGGCTCACACTTGCGGCAAGCACCGGCGCGATCACGGGCACGCCTACCACCGCGACTAGCTACACCTTCACGGCCCAGGCTGCGGACAACTACGGCGACACGCCGGCCGCGCAGGCGTACACGATCACGGTCAATCCAGGCGCGGCGACGCATTTCACGGTCGCGGTCACTTCCACGACGCCCGTCACGGCCGGAGGGACGGTGAGCTTCACTGTGACGACGCTGGACGTGGAAGGCAACACGGCCACGGGCTACACCGGCACAGTGGCTTTCACCAGCACGGATTCTCAGGCGTCGCTGCCCAGCGCATCGACACTGGTCAGCGGAACAGGAATCGGCAGCTTCTCAGCGACGATGAAGACGGCTGGAAGCCAGACGATCACGGCGACCGACACGTCGTCGGCGATCACCGGGGTCACAAGCGCCTTCACGGTGAATGCCGCAACGGCGAGCAAACTCGTGGTGACGGCGCCTTCGACGGTGTCGAACGACGTGGCGTTCAGCTTTACCGTGACCGCGAAGGACGCCTACAACAATACCTCGACCGGCTTCGCGGATTCGGTTCAGTTCAGCAGCTCGGATACGTCGGCGACGCTGCCCAGCACCTCGACGCTGTCGAGCGGAACGGGCAGCTTCTCAGCGACACTGAAGACCAACGGCAGCCAGACCATCACGGCGACCGATGCGTCGAACGCGTCCATCAACGGCACCTCGGGCACCATCACGGTATCCTCCGCGGTCACCGTCACGACCACGAGCCTGAATTCGCTGAATGTGGGGCAGACACCGACGCAAACCCTGTCGGCGGCCGGCGGCTCGGGCAACACGTCGGACTACAGTTGGAGCTGGACCGCGGCCAGCGGGTCGAGCATCCCTCCGGGCCTGAGTTTGAGCACTGCGGGCGTTATTGGCGGCTCGCCGACGACGGCAGGGACTTACAGCGTGGTCGTCAAAGTGACGGATTCGGGCACGAGCACCAACGCGACAAGCACCCTGTCGATCACGATTTATGGCGCATTGTCGCTGCCCACACCCGATCCCAGCTCGCTGCCCTCGACCGCCTACGTGGGCGTAGCCTACAACGGCGGCAACGGCGGAACGATCACCGGCTCGGGGGGTAGCGGAAATCTGTCAATCGCGGTGGGCTCGGGGCTGCCCTCGGATGGACTGAGCGCATCGGCCAGCAGCGCAGTGCTGACGGTGAGCGGAACGCCGACGTCGGCGACCACGGTCACGTTCAGCGTTACGCTGACCGATACGACGACCAACGACAGCATCACGCAGACCGGTTACAACATCGTGGTCAGCACGCCCACCGCAGTGTCGCTGCCCACGCCGAATCCGAGTTCGCTGGGCTCGGCCATCGTCAGCCAGAGCTACAACGGGGCCATCAACGCTTCGGGCGGCGTGTCGCCCTATACGTGGACGATCAACGGCAACTCGGTGGGTTCGTCCGGCTACTCGTTGGGCAACGGCACCCTGGCCGCGTACTCGAGCGGCGGCAGCACGCTGTCGATCACTGGAACTCCCTCCTCGACGGGCACGGTGACGCTGACGAACGTCAAAGTGGTGGACGCCGCGAACAGCAACGCAACCAACACCTACACGATCACGGTCAATGCGGCGCAGCCGCTGACAATCACGGTTGGTGAAGTACCGCAAGGCATGGCGAACATGCCGTACACCTTCGGCGGCCCGAATATCACCGGCGGTGTGAGCCCATACACGATCACCTACTCGAATCTGCCTGCCGGGCTGGGGCAGTCGAGTACGAATTCCTATCAGGTGGTCGGTACGCCTACGTCGTCGGGGTCGACGACGGTGACCGTGAGGGTGACAGACAGCGCCACGTCGCAGAATTCGACCAGCACGACCTTCAGCCTGCCCGTGGTCGCCAAGACGAGCGGAACCAACAATAGCAAGCTCAACGGGCAATACGCCTGCTATGTGCTGCAGACCTTCGATAACGGAGTTACAGGAGGCAACGGCACGAGCACGCTCTACCGCGGAGGCACAGTCATGGCCTTCACCGCCGACGGCAATGGCAACATCACCGGCGGCGAGATGGATACGAATGACCCGAAGCACGGTTACGAGAGCGCTTCGTCGTGGGGCGCGCTCAGCGGGACGTACGCGGTCGGCTCCGATGACCGCGGCTATGCGATGGTCCTCCCTGCAAGCGTCGCCGGTACGGGCACGCCAGGCGTCGATGCCATCGTGGGAGGAAACCTCGACAGCAACGGGCACTTCTCCGATCTCGCCATCGAATCGATGGATGACGTGGGCAACAACCCCAGCGGCAAGCCAAGCAGCGGCCACTGCTACAAGCAGAACACGACCGGCCTTTCGGGCATCGAGCCGAGCGGCGGCTACGTGTTCGGTATGAGGGGCGAGGATGGCAGCGGCTACCTGGAGGCGGTCGCGGGCGCCATGCAGTTCAGCAGCGGCACGTATACCGAGACGATCGACGAGGTCGATCACGGAGTCTACAGCGGAGACGTAAGCGTCACCGGCGGCACCGTCACTGCCTCGACGGATTCGTACGGCCGCATGACATCGTCGAACCCTGCCGGCTCCTATACCATGACATCGGTCGCCTACCTGACTAACAATTCAACTGGGGAGGGCGTGTTCATGACGACTAATCCCCACAATGCGGCTACGAATGCCGACATGTTCATCGGCGAAATGCGAGCGCAGAATGCCACGCACGTGGCGGCCAGCTACCCGTTCAATGGGCCATTCGTGCTCTATACCTCGGGGCTGGGATCCGATCTGGCAACCTTCGGCGCCGAGGCGGTGCAAGGGACAGGCAGCTCCTCGGCGACATCCCTGACCATCCACGCGGACATCCAAAACAATGGAGGCACGATCAAGAGCACATGCCCTAGCGGAGGCGCCTGCCCCGCGACTTTGACCTACACCACGAATTCCAGCACCGGCCGCACCACGATCACCGGGCAGAGCGGGGTTATCTTCTATGTCTACGACACCAACTCCGCCGTTGTGCTGTTCGGGGATACCGGCAACAGCGGCACCACCGCCCAAGACCGGCTGGGGTGGGTGGAGCCGCAGACCGCACCGGGCTCGGGCACGTGGGCCACTAGCGACCTTGCCGCCAGTTTCATCCTGTATAAAGTGCCGGACGGCGACCTCAACTCCAGCCCGAGTAACATCTCCCTCACAATCGGCAGCGGCGGCGCCTTCACCTCTTTCGCGGAGGACGACGGCGGCCAGGGATGGGCCAGCTGGGACTTGGGATTCTGCAATGAGTCCAGTTGCCCGGGTGCTACGGCCGGCATCATTCTGGACACAACCGCCAACGCTTCAACCGGCGAGCTGGGCCTTGACCCGAACGGCACGATTGGCGTTTTCGACCCCCAGGGGACGCAAGGGAGCACAACGCAGACGCAGGCCTATTGCATCGCGATCAGCGTAGACAAGGCCACCAACTCCAGCACCAAGGGCCGCTTCGTGTGCGTAGACGCGTCGGGCAACCACCCGTCGCTCACGATCGGCCAGGAGTAAGCGGCGCGGCCGCCGAATTGCCCAGCCCCGCCTTCGGGCGGGGCTGGTTTTTTATGCACAGCGTAAAGAAACGTTCAACTAGCGGTAAATCTGCGGTTCGTAGATCGGGTACGGCTTGACGTTGTGGCTCTCGTCGCCGCGCAGCTTCATTTTGCTGATGTGCACGTCGTAGCCCGTGCCGGGCAGGAGCGACTCGAGCACGAAGGTCTCCGTGTGGTTGCTCTTGAGCTCGCGATAGCGGTAGATGCCCACCTCGCCTTCGCTGTTTTCCGTGCCGCCCGAGGACGCATCGAGAAAGTGCTGCGCGTCGGCCACGCTGGGCGCGGCATGATCCTCGCCTTCGGCGAGGCTCTCGGCGGCGTAGGAGCGGACCAGCTTGGTCCAATAGCGCCCGAGCAGGTCGGTCGAGGCGAAGAGGTCGGCCCATATGATCTCGCCGCGCACGGCGACCACCACGCCGACGGCGTGCTCGTCGCGGAGCTTTGCCAGCACCTGCTCGCGGGCCTGCATCACGGGCGCGGCGGCTTCGTCCACCTTGTCGCTGACGGCTGAGTCCTGCATAACCTTGGCGTAGCTGGTGGTGCCCACGCTGCGCTCATATCCGCTGCTCGACGACGAGGCCATAGGCGCCGCGGCGACCTCCATGTCAGCGATCGCGCCGTGCACCGAGTTCCAGACCTCCTGCTGATCCTGCGCGGCCATGGCGCGCTCACGCACTCCGGGCTGGACCATGAAGCTCTTCGCGGCCGATTTGCCGGCGGCGCCGAAGGTGGCCGAGCTTTCGGTCCAGCGGCCCGGCTCGATGCAGAAGACCGAGAGGTCGATGGGATCACCTTCAGCGGGGACGATGCGGTCCTTGGCGATGATGCGGTCCTGCTTGCCGCCGGTGACGATCTCGCCGGCCAGCAGCAGCAACGGGTGCTTGGAGTGATTGACGAGGACCAGCGTGTTCACTTCGTCGCTGCGATAGGAGTTGCCGGAGCCGTGTCCTCGCGGACGAACCAGCCCGTGCGCGCGGCCCGCCTCGGTCACTTCCACTTCGCCGCTTTTCAGGCCCTCGTCGAGAGTGATGAACGGAGTGTCGCCGGCGGACTTCCACCCCGGCGACAAGGACCCGTCGCCGGGGGCCCCGGACTTGCCGTCGGCCCGCACGACGGGGAACAAAAGCAGGTTGCCGCTCTCGATGGGAGCGAGCACGTGGTAGGGGTTATTGCCGGTTTGCGTGGGGCCGCCGGCGGCCTTTGCGCCGTTCCCAAACACCCATGCGGCCAGCCCAGTGACGAGAGCTGCCGCCAATCCAAATCGAATCGGGTTCTTCATCGGTCTCCTCCTCCGGCTTGCGGTCGTCCGCTCCGGCCAGAGCGGTTCCAGAGTTCATGTGCCATCCCAAGCGCCGTTCAGGGTGGCTCTTACTTCCACCCCAGCGAACAACATTCATTCGCTGGGGACCCCGGAGAGGAAAGAGCCACTTTGCTTCTGTGGCTTCTGAGTACAGCGACTCTGGAACCGCTGTATCGACCGGAGAACGACGGGTGGACGGCGGCTTGCACGCATTATTTTTTGGGGCGGGAGGATGGACGGTTTCTGGGCCGGGAGCCCGGAGGCCGGATGCAACGTCAAACGGATTAGGGGGATCGAGCAGGCGGGTTGATGGCGCCGACGGAGACATTGGCGAGCGCGGCCGACGCGGAGATCCCGGAGACGCCGGGAGCGCCGGCCCCTGCCCTGCTCCAGGAGCTCTGGCGCGAGTGCGATGCGAACGGCTGGGGGCTGAGCGAAGAGGAGTTCGGTCGCATCCTGCTGGACACCGGGACGGCGCAGAACTTCGGGGTCGCGGAAGATGCGACGGCCACGCGACAGCAACAGGCGGTCTTTTTCCACGGGCTCTGCCTGAACGACCTTGTGCTGGCGCGCGCCTGTGCAGCAGGGAACGAGCGGGCTTGGGAGCACTTCATCGCGATCCACCGGCAGCCGTTGACGCGTGCGGCCATCGCCATCACCGGCAGCGAGACGCTGGGCCGGGACCTGGCCGACCAGCTTTATGGCGAACTCTACGGGCTCACGACACGCGACGGCGAGCGGCGCTGCCCGCTGCTTTCCTACCGTGGGCGCGGATCACTGATGGGCTGGTTGCGAACGACGCTGGCGCAGCGGCACGTGGACCATTTGCGGCGCAACCGGCGGCTGAAGCCGCTCGACGACCCGCTGGACGAGATGGATGCGCTGGCTCCCGATCCCGAGCCGGAGACGCCTGCGGCCGAGCTGGCGATGCTCGAGCGGGCGGTGAAGCAGGCGGTGGAGACGCGGGACGCCGAGGAGCGGTACCTGCTGGCGGCTTATTATCTTGACGGGCAGACTCTGCTGCAGATTGCGCGTGTTCTGGGCGTGCACGAGGCTACGGTGAGCCGCAAGCTGAAGCGCGCGGCCGGGGACACGAGGAAGCAAGTGCTCAGGAATCTGCAGCGAGGGGGCCTGAGCCGGCGGGCGGCGGAAGAGGCGCTGGGCGCCGATCCGCGCGATTTGGACGTGAACCTGAAAAAACTGCTGCAACAATCGCAAACCGAGGCGTTCCAGGAACAGGCGGCATCATGAAACCGACGGCCCAACACGAGTTTCATCCCGATGCGGAGCGGCTGAACGCCTTTTCCGAGCAGGCGCTCCCCGAGCGGGAGCGGGCTGAGGTGCTTGCGCATCTGGCCGTGTGCGGGCGGTGCCGGCAGGTGGTGGCGCTGGCGCGGGAGACGGCGGAGACGGAGGTTGAGACAGCGAGCGCGGCGCCTCGCGAGGCGGCCCGGCCGAAACCCTGGTGGAGGAGCTGGGGGCTTGTGCTGGCCCCGGCAACGGCGCTGGCTGCGACCGCGGTGGTAACGATTGTTGTGCATGTGCGCAACGTGGAGCAGCGCGCCGAGGTGGCGAAGATCGAGTCGCAAAATGCAGAGCGGAATCCGGCGGTGGTTGCTGCGCCCGCGCAACCGCGATTTGCCGAGGAAACGCCGGCTCCTCCTGCTCCCGAAGCGAAGGCCAAGCAAGCTCCGGGTGGGGGCGGAGCGCCGGGCGAGCGGGCGCGAGCGATTGCGGCACAGGCGCAAGTTGGGGCTAAGTACGTCGAACCGTACGAAGGCGCTGCCGGGCGAATGCTATCGGACCGGGAACAGCAGGGCGTAGCCCGCGAGGCGGCGGCGGGGGCTGAAGCACCAGCGGCCTCCGCCAGCGCGCCGGCGATTGCGGAGTTCGAAGAACAGCGAAGGAAGGTCGAGTCAGAAACGGCCGAAAGGCATCTGATCGCCGCCAAGGCTGCGGCG
The DNA here is from genome assembly GCA_049514795.1 of Occallatibacter sp. Taxonomy (GTDB): domain Bacteria; phylum Acidobacteriota; class Terriglobia; order Terriglobales; family Acidobacteriaceae; genus Telmatobacter. The sequence goes on along the minus strand of JBEKUS010000008.1, from coordinate 4,195 downwards.
CCGCCCAGGGCGCGCGACTCGGAAAGCGGCGCAGAGTCGAGCGCCGAACAGGTCACCGTGACGGCCGAGGCGCCGGCGGTTGAGACTCAGTCCGTTCCGGCCACGAACTATGCGGCCTTCACAAGGCCGAGCCCCGGCGCGTTCCCGGTGGCGCGCGCGACACATTCGATTCGCCTGCCCAGCGGACTGCCCACGGTATCGGTCACGATGGCGGGCCATGTTCTACTCGCCATTGACAACGCAGGCACACTGTTTGTCAGCGAGGATTCCGGAGCAACGTGGGAGCCGGTGGCGAAGCAATGGACCGGCCGTGCCGTGTCGGTGCGGAAGCAGGCCGTGGCGGGCGGCAACACGGAAGCGGCGCCAGAAGCCAAGGCCGGGAGCACGGGAAGCGCCGCCGGCGCGGGCGTGGCGTCTTCGCCCCCCGTCACCTTTGAGATCCTCAATGACCAAGGGTTGGTGTGGGCGAGCGCGGACGGGAAGACCTGGATCGCGCAGTAGATTCCGTTGCCGCAGGTTGCCGTCCGGGTGCTGCAACTGGCCGGCGACGAGAATGTGCAACTGCACGAACTGGCCGGCGACGAGAATGTGCAACTGCACGAACTGGCCGGCCATCAGGTGCGCATCAGCTTGCGCTGCAATTGCTCCAGCGTCTGGCCCTTGGTCTCGGGATAGACAAACAGCACCACAAGAAACTGGACCGCGGTCATGGCCGCGAAGAACACAAACGGCGTGGCGGTGCTCATGCGGTTCACCACCACGGGGAACATCTGGGCGATGAGCGCGTTCATGAACCAGTGGCTGGCGCTGCCCACCCCCTGTCCTTTGGCGCGCACCGAGGTGGGAAACACCTCGCCGATATAGACCCAGATCACGGACCCCTGCGAAAGAGCGAAGAACGCAATGAACGCGACAAGCAGCCACAGCAATGCGCCCGGATGCGACTGCGTGCCGAACACCCAGGCCACGCCCGCGAGGCAACTGGCGCAGCCCGCGGCGCCGATCAGGAGCAGCGTCTTGCGCCCCAGCTTGTCGATGAGCGACATGCCGACGAGCGTCATCAGGAAATTGGTGGCGCCGATGGCGATTGCCTGCTGGTCGCTTGAAACCGTGCTGAAGCCGGCCGCGGCGAAGATGTTGTTCAGGTAATACAGAATTGCGTTGATGCCGGCAAGCTGGTTGAATGCCCCGATGGAGATGGCCAGGAACAACGGAAAGCGGTACTTCCATTGAAAGACCGGCTCGCGGGCCGTTGCGTGTTCAAGGACCAGGGAGGCCCGGATCTCTTCGAGTTCCGCCTCCGGATCGGGATCGCCTATGCTCTTCAGGATGGCCAAAGCCTCATCGAAGCGGTTGCGCGAGGCCAGCCACCGCGGGCTGCGCGGAATTCCAAAGAGAAGCGCCAGGAAGACCAGCGCGGGTACTGTCGCAACCCCCACCTGGAGGCGCCACTCCAGCGAGCCAAGTTGCATGGTGCGAATCGCGTAGTTCGAAATGTAGGCCAGCATGATGCCGAGTACAACATTGAACTGGAAGGCCGCCACCAACCGGCCGCGCCATTTCGCCGGGGCAAGCTCGGCAATGTAGACCGGCCCCAGCACCGAGGATGCGCCAATGCCCAGCCCTCCCACGAATCGAAAGGCCAGGAACGAGGACCAGTTCCACGCCAACCCGCATCCCAGCGCCGCGGCCACATAGAACAAGGCGGTGATGCGCAATGTCTCGCGGCTGCCGAGCCGCTGGCCGACATGGCCGGCGCCCAGCGCGCCGATGACCGTGCCCACCAGTCCGATGGCCACCGTGAACCCTTTGTTCTGCGGGCTCAAGCCATACAGGCGAACCAGCGCATCGATCGCGCCGGAGATTACGACTGTATCGAAACCGAAAAGCAGCCCCCCCAATGCGCCGGAGAGCGTGGCGCGAAGCAGCCTGGAGTTCAATTGCATCGTCGATGGTTCCTCGATTCCCAGACAATGCTACAGAGCGGCGAAGCGGCGGGCAATTCGGCGCTCGCAGCGTACGGTCACGGCTCAGGAGGCGGGACGGGACCGCGATCGCGCGGCCGGCCAGTCTGCTATTCCGATTGCCTGGAGGGCGCCTCCACGTTGGGCAGCACGGCGAGAACGCGGCAGCGGCGTTTGTCGGCCGCGCTCCAGGCCAGCGGCACCTCGCTCTCCATGCAGGCGCAGTCGCCGACGTCGAGCACATCGTGCATGCCCCCCGAGTCCAGCCGCAGCTTCCCTTCGAGCACATAGATCACCGCGCCGGTCTCGTGAAAGGCGTTGATGGCTACGCTGGAGCCGCCGGGCGGAAACTCGACGATCTGCGCCACCAGGCGGAATCCCTTGCCCTCGGCGTTCAGCGGGGTCACATAAACGGAGTCGCCGGGACGCCGACTGTTCTGCAGGTGCGCCTTGCGAGTAATGGAAATCGCATGACGCGCGGCGTCGCTGAAAAAGTAGCTCATGCTCACGCCGTAGACGCGGGCAATGATGGCCAACGTGGGTAGCGTGGGGATCATGCGGTCGGTCTCGAGCTTGGAGAGCAGCGCGGTGGAGAGGCCGGTCTCCGCCGCCAGCCGCGAGAGCGTGAGCCGCTTGCTGGTGCGCAGGGAACGCAGCTTGAGGCCGATGCAATACGGCTCCAGGGACCATTGGGCGTATGAAGCAGCCTTGGACATCGCGAACTCCGGGGTAAAGTTCCAAACCTGTGAAACAGTCTACGACAAATGCGAAAGCACGGCGGGAGACGCCGCCACATATTGCGCGCCGCGCGGATCGCTAGATCTTGATGAATATCCTCTTGCGGTAGAGCAGCCAGACCGGGACGAAGCAGGCCGCGGCATAGAAGACGGAGAACGCGAAGGCCCGCCAACCCGGATCGGGGATCAGGGCGAAGACGTATACGTTGATGAGAGCGAGCGGATCGGTCTTCTGCTGGTCCGCGTAAACGGGGATAAGCTGGATGGTCGTCCCCAGCAGCTCGCTGATCATGTAGGCGACGATCGCATTGGATCCGAAGACCAGCCACGGCCAAGCCAGCGCCCGGCTCCAGCCAGTTTTGCCCCATCCGCGCAGATCCACAGCCCAATAGGCGAGCGCGAACACGACGAGCGACCACCCGCCCGCCGCGAGCACATACGAGCTGGTCCACATCTTTTTGTTGAGGGGAAACCAGACCGACCAGAGATAGCCCGCCGTGAGGCAGGCCGCGGCGCCCAAAGCAAGGCCCAGAGCCTTGATTTTCGGCCTGCGCTCGCTGCGGAGCCACAACCCGGCAAGCAACCCGAGCAGAGCCGTTCCTATGGCCGGGATGTCGCTCAACAGCCCTTCGGGGTCGCGCGCGTTGTGCGTGGGCCAGTCTTCGTACAAATGGCCCGGCATCAGTTGCCGGTCGACCCAGGCGACGATGTTCTGATCCTTGTCGAGCAGCGGAATGTCGCGGACGGGAACACCAGCGCCCGGCACCGGAACCCATCGCACCAGAACCCAGTACCCGACGAGCACGCAGACAAGAAGTGCGACCTTCGTCCAAACGCGGCGGTCCCACAGGTAAAACAAGCTCACCATCAGGTAACAGACGGCGATCCGCTGCAGTACGCCGTAAATCCGCAGATGTTCGAGATGGGTGAAGGGATAGCAGTTGACGAACATCCCGAGGAGAAACAGGATGGCCGCGCGAAGCACGGTGTGAACGGCCAGCCTGGCGCGCGAATCGCCGCGATCGAGCCGCGCCCGCGTGGAAAAGACGACGGAGACGCCGACCACGAAGAGAAACGTGGGAAAGACCAGGTCGGTGGCGGTCATGCCGTTCCACTCGGCGTGGTGCATCTGGCTCCACGCGTCGCCGTCGGCGACATTGACCATGATCATGAAAGCGATGGTGAGGCCGCGCAGCACGTCGAGCGAGAGCAGACGTTTGGAGGCAGAGGTGGGCGCCGGATCGGCCATGGCACCAGATTCTCCTTAAGCCCCTACGCTACGCGAACGAGCCCGGTTGCGCCAAGGCGGAAATGACGGCGGTCTTTCTAACCTGGTGGGCCAAGCGGCGGTGATCCCGGGGTTGACGGGCTTGAATGCCTGCGCGGATTCGAGTGACGGTAGGCGAAAAAAGGCCCGGACCGTCAAGGTCCGGGCCGCTTTGAAAGCTGCCGCCGGGGAACGATCTCCGGCTGCGAGCGTCCCGGTTATCGAAT
>JBEKUS010000007.1:0-57858 GCA_049514795.1 Occallatibacter sp. | reverse complement strand
GAACGTGCATGGGGGTGTTGGAGAGCAGGCGGATGCGCTGGATTCCCAGGTCTGACAGGATCTGGCCGCCGAGGCCGATGGCGCGCAGGATGCGGCCGGTGCGGGCCTGGGCGCCTTCGCGGGCGCGCAGTTCTTGATGGAGGATGAGGCGGCCGGAATGCTCTTCGCGTACTTCGGCGGGCACGGCCGCGCCCTCAGGACCGAATGCGGCGATATTCGCACGTGGGAGCCTGCGCTCGATTTCGAAGCCGCGCGAGGTGTTGTGGAGGTAGAGGATGACGCCGCAGCCTTCCTCGGCAATCAGGCGCATAGACTGGTCGAGGATTTCGCGGCAGTGGCAGTCGGCGGAGAAGACATCGCCGGCGGTGCAGCGGGTATGGACGCGGACGAGGACGGGATGCGGGCAGGGCGAACGAGGCTCGGCTTCAGCGGGTGAGACGGAGCCAAGGTTCAGGCAGTCGGGGATGAGCGGTTCGGGGAAGGGACCGGCGTGGAAGGCGGGGCAGTCGGGACAGAGGTTGCCGCGGATGAGGGCGACGTGGCTTTCTCCGCCGCCGACCTGGCTTTCGTAAGCGATCATCCGGAACTCGCCGTGGCGGGTCTGGATGCGGGCCGCGCCGGCGCGGACGATGGTGCGCTCGTGGCGGAGGCGGTAGCGGATCAGCTCGGCGACGGTGAGGATCTGGAGGCCGTGCTCGCGGCAGAAGGGGATGAGGTCGGGGATGCGGGCCATGGTGCCGTCGTCCTTCATGATCTCGCAGAGGACGCCGGCGGGGGTGAGGCCGGCGAGGCGGGCGAGGTCGACGGAGGCCTCGGTTTGGCCGGCGCGGACCAGGACGCCGCCGCGTCGGGCGCGGAGGGGGAAGACGTGGCCGGGGCGCGCGAGGTCGGCGGCAGTGGAGCGGGGATCGATGGCGGTGCGGATGGTATGCGCGCGGTCGAAGGCCGAGATGCCGGTGGTGACGCCTTCACGGGCTTCGATGGACTCGGTGAAGGCCGTGCCGAAGCGGGAGGTGTTCTGCTGGGTCATGGGGAAGAGCCGCAGGTAGTCGGCGCGCTCCTCGGTCAGGGTCAGGCAGACGAGGCCGCGGCCGTATTTGGCCATAAAGTTGATCGCCTCCGGCGTCACGTGCTCGGCGGCGATGACCAGGTCGCCCTCGTTCTCGCGGTCCTCGTCGTCGACCACGACGACCATGCGGCCGGCACGGATGTCGGCGACGGCGCCGGGGACGGTGGTGAAGGGAGCTTCGGGGGTGCGGGAGGGCTGGGGCATGATGCCCTTCTATTTTCGCATGGGACAAAACCGAAGCTCCCTCTCCCACCCTAGCCGCAAAAATCAAAAGCACGGCTAGGATGGGCAACCTGCGCGTCTTTGTTCTTGCAAAGGGCAGAATTGACGGATTGGGCGGGCAGCAAAAACGCCGCCCGAAGGCGGCGTTTTTTGTCGAAACTGGCGGAAGTGCTACAACGTCGATTCAATCTCAAAGCCCCAGGCCTCGAGAAGCGCCTCAGGGATGTATTTTGAGTTCTTGTTGCGGCGCGCCCACTCGCGAAGGCGGGTGGAGCGGATGAATTGGTCTGGGGGCAACTTAAACTCCTTCGTGATCTGCTCGAAGGAGGTCACAGTGGGCACAACGGGGCCAATGGGCTCCGGCTTGCCCCAGTTCGGATTTCCACGACGTTTTGCCATCGATGCTTGTGTCCTTGAAAGGAGGTTTTAGCTGTAACATCCTCGGACGGGGGTGGGGTTGATGAGAGCCCCGAGGAACTGTAATTCTTATTTTAGGGATAATTCGTATAAAAATCAATAGGAAAGCGCATTCCAGACGGGGTCAAGACGGGGATGGGAATCGTCTATAAGTCGTTGATTTAATTATGCCTGTCTGTTGAGTCCAAGATTCCCACAGGCAGGGGACTTGCACAGCCTGAAAGGGTCTGGCGCTGGCGGCAGGCCGGGCCCCGGTGGCACGATACTTTTATGACAACATTTCAGGTGACCATTGCAGCGGGTTTGGTGCTTCTGGGCGGGGTGGGGATGGCAAGAGGGGTGGAATTGACGGTGAGCCGGGGGGCGCTGGAGCGGACGCTGAAGCAGCAGCTCTTCAGCGGGCCGGACGGGCGGTACTACCTGAAGGGCGACGCCAAGTCGGCGTGCTTCATCTCGACCGAGGACCCGCAACTGAGCTTCGAGCAGGACCGGATCGTGGTGCGGATAAAGACGCGGGCGCGGCTGGGCGTAGGGGGCGTGTGCCTGGGAACGGTGACGCTGCCGGCTGAGGTGTCGATGGTCCCGGATGCGGAGGGAGAGACGATCGGGTTCCGCGACGCGCGGCTGGATAGGGCGTCGGACCGGAAGGAGATCAACTTCGTGCTGGCGCCGTTCCTGCGGAGGCAGGTGCCGAAGAGCATGAAGGTGAATGCGGCGGACCTGGTGCGCAAGGCGCTGGAGGGATCGACGGCGGCTTCGGGGTACAAGGTGAACCTGGAGCGGCTAAAGATTCACTCGATTCAGATCGTGGGCGACAAGCTGGTGGTGGACGCGGACGGGGATTTAAGCGTGGAGTGAGAAGAGCAGCGAGTCAGCCGGCCGGCGAGTCAGCAAGTCAGCGAGTTGGCGACGGCGCGGACCTGGAGGTCCGCACGACAGCCGGCTAGGAAGCCGGCGGTACACGCGGCCGGGTTGATGCTATTCCCCTGATGACATGAGCGAGGTCGCGCTCTCTCAGAACGGAGCCAGCGATAGTGCAGCGCCAGCGGAGGCTTTCCGGAGGTCAGACCACTGGGTTAGAATGAACTAAGGAAAACGCAGAATCCGCAGTGCTAGAATTCGATTTCTGGAGAAGCTATGCCCGAAGCAACTTGTGACATCGGCCTGATCGGCCTGGCAGTGATGGGACAGAATCTGGTCCTCAACATGAACGACCACGGATTCAAGGTGGCCGTATTCAACCGCACCGTGTTGAAAGTGGACGATTTCCTGGCGAGCGAGGCCAAGGGGACGCAGGTGGTGGGGGCGCACTCGATCGAGGAGCTGACGAGCCTGCTGAAGCGGCCGCGGCGCGTGATGCTGATGGTGAAGGCGGGCGAGATCGTGGACCAGATGATCGACCACGTGACGCCGCATCTGGAGGCCGGCGACATCATCATCGATGGCGGCAATTCGCTGTTCACGGATTCGACGCGGCGGACGAAGGCGCTGGCCGAGAAGGGAATCCTGTTCATCGGCACCGGCGTGTCGGGCGGCGAAGAGGGCGCGCGGAATGGGCCGTCGATCATGCCGGGCGGCAATCCGGAGGCTTGGCCGCACGTGAAGCCGATCTTCCAGGCCATCGCGGCGAAGGTGGATGACGGAACGCCGTGCTGCGATTGGGTGGGCGAGGACGGCGCCGGGCACTTCGTAAAGATGGTGCACAACGGCATCGAATATGGCGACATGCAGTTGATCTGCGAAGCCTACGATCTGCTGCATCGCGGGCTCAACCTGTCGGCCGACGAACTGCACGACGTGTTCGCGGAGTGGAACAAGGGAGAGCTCGACAGCTACCTGATCGAGATCTCGCGCGACATCTTCGCCAAGAAGGACGAGGACGGAACGCCGCTGGTGGACAAGATCCTGGACACCGCGGGACAGAAGGGCACGGGCAAGTGGACGGTGATCAGCGCGCTCGATGAGGGCCAGCCGGTGACGCTGATCGGCGAGAGCGTGTTTGCGCGCTGCTTGTCGGCCCTGAAAGAGGAGCGCGTGGAGGCAGAGAAGGTTCTGCGCGGGCCGAAGGGGACGCCGAAGGTGGGCGACAGGAAGAAGTTCATCGAGGACGTGCGACGGGCGCTGTTCAGCTCGAAGATTATCAGCTACGCGCAAGGCTACATGCTGCTGCGGGCGGCGGCCAAGGAGTACGGCTGGAACCTGAATATGGGCGGGATCGCGCTGATGTGGCGCGGCGGATGCATCATCCGCAGCCAGTTCCTGGGCAAGATCAAGGACGCGTTCAAGAAGAACAAGAACCTCGACAATCTGCTGCTCGACAGGTACTTCTCGCGCCTGGTGAACAAGTACCAGGCGTCGTGGCGCAAGGCGGTGACGAGCGCGGTCAAGTTGGGCGTGCCCACGCCGGCCTTCTCGACGGCGCTGGCGTTCTTCGACGGCTATCGCGCGGGACGGCTGCCGCAGAACCTCTTGCAGGCGCAACGCGACTACTTCGGCGCGCACACCTACGAGCGCGTGGACAAGCCGCGCGGCGAGTTCTTTCACACGAACTGGACGGGGCACGGTGGACGCGTGGCGTCGACGACGTACAACGTCTAGCTGTTAGCTGTTAGCTTTTAGCTATCAGCTCGACTGTGGCGACCGGGGCGGTCGCACAATCACCCGATGTCGCTGACCATTCAGCAAAAGACCGAGGCGGCGATGTTCATCAAGGAAATCGCCGCCTGTTGTTTTGTGCGAAGGCCCGATGGGGATGGGGCTTTAGAGAAGTTTTTCGACCGGGGCGGGGTCCATGTCGCTGTAGACCTGGTTCTCGCCGCCCATGCCCCAGCAGAAGCTGTAGGCGTGGGTCGCAGCGCCGGCGTGGATGGACCAGAGAGGCGAGACCACAACTTCCTTGTCGCGCATCACGATGTGGCGCGTCTCGTTGGGCTGGCCCATCATGTGGAACATGCGCTCCTTCTCGGGCAGGTTGAAGTACATGTAAATTTCGGAGCGGCGCATGTGCGTGTGCGGCGGCATGGAGTTCCATACGCTGCCCTCGTGCAGATGCGTGACGCCCATGACGAGCTGGCAGCTCCGCGCGCCTTCCAGGTGGATGTACTTGCAGATGGTGCGCTTGTTCGAGGTCTCCAGGCTGCCGAGCTCCATGGGGCTGGCGTCTTCTTTGCGAACGAGCGCGACGGGATAGACGGCATGGGCCGGATAGCTGAGGAGATAGAAGATGGCGGGCGCGGACTTGTCCTTCGAGGCGAAGCTGACTTCCTTGCTGCCGCGGCCGATGTAGAGCACGTCGAGATAGTTCAACTCGTAGCTCCTGCCGTCGACAATAACGATGCCTGCGCCGCCGATGTTGAGCGCGCCCAGCTCGCGGCGCTCGAGGAAGTATTCGGCGCGAAGCTCGGGTTCGGTGGGCAGCGCGATCGGCGCATCGACGGGAGCTGCGAAGCCGACGATGGCGCGCTCCAGTTCGACATAGTTGAGATGGAGCTTGCCGGGCTCGCAGAGGCCGTCGAGCAGGAAGGTCGAGCGCAGCTCTTCGGTGGTCATGCGCGGGTAGCGCACCGGGTCAGCCAATGTTACGGTCCTCATGAGTTCTCCTAAGTGCAGCTATCAGCCTTCAGCTTTCAGCTTGTTCGTGACGAGCGGCGCGGCTTGCTTCTCAAAAATCTGCGTGCCGGGACTTTCTTCTTCGCTCAAAAACGTCTGTGAGTTCATCGCAGGATCAACTCGATTTTACCGCTTCGGAAGGTCGAGCGGATTCCAGTTGTCCGTGCCGCGGAGAAAGGCCGCGGGCTCGTATTGCTTCGCTTCGCCGGGCGTCAGGAAGTGCGTGTGCGGGTCGCGTTCGGAGGGATGCGCGCCGGGGCCGGAAGAGTCGAACTCGGCGTAGTAGGAGGTCTCGATGGAGTGCGTTTCCCCCGGGTGCCACTCGCTCCATCCGGCGGGCGCGATGTGGCTGCCCATCCATGTGTGCATGAAAATGACCGTGGAGTAGGCGCGCCAGGGGCGGCCGAGGTAGATGGGCGCGGTGATTGCGGGATCGGCGGTGAGCTTGCAGTGGTCGAAGACGTAGCCGGAATCCTCCGTCGGGTAGTGCTTCGACTGCGCGGTCAGGAAGCCGCCATCGTGCGGCGTGGAGTGGATCTCGCAGTTGGAGAAGACCGCCTTCGAGTCGCCGAAGATGAAGTCGACGTTACCGGCGATATAGCAATCGGAGAAGTACTGGCGCGTGGGCGCGCAGTTCTCAGTGTTCTGAGTGCAGCCGCGGCTGCCGAGGAAGACCGTGTCCTGGTTGCCGAGCAGATGCACGTTATGAAAGATCGCGCGGTCGCCGGTGATGAGAAGGGCGAGCGCCTGCGGGCCCTGTGGCAACTGCTCGTGGGTGCGGTTGAAGTCGTTCTCGAAGGTGATGTTCTCGGCGAAGAAGTTGTCGGCGGTAACGTTGACGGTGGCGGAGTGGAGCGTGCCGCCATTCTGTCCGGCGTTGCGATCGTTGACGACGACGGTCTTACCGGCGTCGGGATTGGCGCTGCGGATGGTGACGTCTGGTTTTGAGACGGTGATGACTTCGCGATAGATGCCGGGCGCGACGGAGAGGACCGCGCCGCCGGTTCTGGGAACCATGTCGAGCGCGCGCTGGATGGAATAGTAATCTCCGGTTCCATCGGCCGCGACATAGTACGTCTTGTCCTCGGGCGGAATCCGGCCGGCCATCTCGGGAGCGGTCTTGTCTTCGGGGAAGGGCACGAAGCGGGCGTCGCAGTTGAGCGGCGAGCCTGGCGCGGAGCCGGGGGCCTGCGCTATGGAAACATCGCCGCCCTTGGGCTCCAGGTTGCCGAGCCGTGAGCCGAGGGTGATGTCGGCGTCCTGGTCGTAAAAGAGCGAGTCTTCCTGATCGTCGGCGAAGACGTTGTCGAGCCGGATCTCGAGCTTGTGATCCGGGTCGAGGCCGTAGAAGGTGTAAGCGCCGGGCGTGAGGACGTGGACGTTTTCGAGCGCGATGTCGCGATAGATGGGAAGCAGGTCGCCGCCGAAGGTGGTGTAGTGCGGCGTGAAGACGAGCGGGTTGGGCGTGTTGCGGATGCAGACGTTGCGATAGACGACCTGGTGGACGAGACCGCCGCGGCTTCGGTCGCTCTTGATGCGCAGGCCGTTGTCTGCGCCGTCGATAGTGAGGTCGTCGACGAGGAGATGATCGACGCCGCCGAAGGTGCCGCTGCCAATGGACATGCCGTGGCCGGAGTAGAAGTGGTTGTGGAGGACGGAGACGTTGGAGACGCCGCCGTCGCGGCCGGGCTTGAGGCAGACGTTGTCGTCGCCGGTGTGGATGTAGCTGTAAGCGATGGTGATGTTGCGCGAAGAGCCGGGATCGATGCCGTCGGTGTTGCGCGCGGTTTTGGGCGTCATGATCTTGACGCCCCAGGCGGTGAAGCCGTCGGTCTGATTGATGGCGACATGGAAGCCGGGCGAGTTGCGCAGCGTGATCTTGTACATCGTGAAGTTGTCGGCGTGACGGAGGGAGATCATCGAGGGCACGCTCTGCTGCCGGTCGGTAACCTTTGCTTCATGCGCCAGGTCCCACCAGGAAACGCTTTGGCCGAGTAGATCTGCGCCGCCGCGGGCGTCGATGGAACCTTCGCCCATGATGCCGGCGTTGGCGGCGCCGTCGCCGGTGATGAGAGGCTTGCAGCCGTGGCCGCGCTCGGCCACGATCCCGCAAGCGCCGGGCGAGAGATCGAAGAGGCGGGGATCGCGGGAGGCGACGAGGGCGGTGTTCTTGGCGACGACGAGCGTGACGCCGGGACGGAGATTGAGCGGGCCGGTGATGAAGACGCTGCTCTTGCCGTGGGCGCGAAGGACGACGGCGTGGCCAGCGGCGCAGTGGTCGAGCGCATCCTGAATGCGCGCGGTGGCGAGCTTCTGCTCGTCGCCGTCCGCGATGATGCCGTTGGGTGCAGCGACGTCGGCCCGGAGCGTGACGCAGGCGGGAGGAATCCTCGGCTCGGTGACGGTGCGGGTGTCCTGCGCGTTCAGGGCGAGAGCGGCGAAGAGCAGAAACGAAGCGAGAAGCGGACGCAGCGGAATGGGGCGCATGGAATCCTCCGATGGACGCGGACCGCGCCGGGAAGGGCCCGGATTCCGGCCGTGCATCCCAAGTGGACTGACCACTAGGCCCCTTCAATGAGAACGGGCGGGGTGGACGATCGTCAAGCCCCCGGGGCGGTATTGGAGCGCCGCGAGCGAGCCCGTGCTTCTGGAGATTCCGAGGCGAGGCATCGCGCGCCGTGCAACGGTGAGCGCAGGAAGGTGCGGCAGATTGGGCGATTGCTGGTCAGACCATCGGAGCGATAGAATCGGGGACGGTCCGCTCAGACCGACCCGGGCCAGATGGAATTCGGAGCCACGTGATGAAACGATTCTTTTCGTTGGCTGTTTTGGCGCTATTGACGGCCGGCGTTGAGGCGAACGCGCAAGCGGCCGGCCAGGCGCGGACGCCGGAGCAGCCAAAGATCCGGATTGCCCTGATCGGCGACTCGACGCAGACGAGGAACGCCGGGTACGGGCTGGGCTTCTGCGCCAACCTGACCGCCGATGTGGTCTGCATCAACGACGCCAAGGGTGGAGCGAGCACCAAGACCTACTACAACGAGGGCTACTGGACCCGGGCGCTCGAAGACGAACCGGACTACATGCTGATCCAGTTCGGGCACAACGACAAGGAGTCGGCGCAGCATCTGCCGCGCGAGACGAATCTGGAGACGGAGTATCCGGCAAACTTGAAGCGGTATGTGGAAGAGGCGCGGGCGCATGGGATCGTCCCGGTGCTGGTGACGCCTCTGGCGCAGCGCACCTACGGGGCGGACGGCAAGATCCACTCCGAGCTGCTGGCCCACTCCGAGGCGATGAAGAGGGTGGCCGCAGAGGAGCGCACGGCGTTGATCGATCTGCAGGCCGACAGCGTCGCGTACCTGAACACGCTGACGGAGGCGCAGGCGAATGGGTTGGGAATTACGAAGAAGGACGCGCAGGGGAACACGGCGTCGGACAAGACGCATTTGAACCCGGAAGGCTCGTATGTGTTCGGGCGGATTGCGGCCGTGGACCTGGGCAAGGCGGTTCCGGAGCTGGCCAAATATGTGCGGCCGGAAGCTGCGAAGCTGCCGCCGGACCTGGAGCGGACGGTGGCGATCCTGCGCGGCGCGCCGGTGAAGATCGCACTGGTGGGCGACTCGACAGTGAACATCGGCGGCGGATGGGGGCCGGGCTTCTGCGCAGTGCTGACGGCGAACGTGGAGTGCGTGAATCTGGCGCGGAACGGGCGCAGTTCCAAGAACTACTACGACGAGGGACAGTGGCAGGAAGCGCTCGCCGCACACGCGGACTACATCCTGATCCAGTTCGGGCATAACGACATGCCGGGTAAGGGGTCGGCGCGCGAGACCGATCCGGAGACGACGTACGCGGCGAACATGCGCCGGTACATCGCGCAGGCGCGGGCGGCAAGGGCGCGGCCGGTGATCGTGACGTCGCTTTCGCGGCGGAACTACAAGGACGGCGCGCTGGTGGAGGACTTGGCTGCGTATGCCAAGGCCGCCAGGCGCGTGGCCGGGGAAGAGCTGGTTCCGGTGATCGATCTGAACGCCGAGAGCGTGCGGCTGCTGAAGACGATGACCCAGGAGCAGGCCGACGAGTTCGATGCCGTGGCGCACCCGGATGCAACAGGCGCGACGGCGCCGGACCGGACACACCTGAACGCGCACGGATCGGAAGTGTTTGGGCGCATGGTGGCCGACGACCTGGCGCGGATTTGTCCGGAGCTTGGACCGGATGTGAAAGGGCAGGCATCGCCGCTAGCGCCGGCACCATCACCGACAGCGACGAAGCAGCCTTAGGGTTGAAAACCGGGGAAGGAACCGGTGTACTGCACGGGTGTCTCAAGTTCGCTCACGGGTGGCACCTGTTCGAGAATCCAGCGGGCAAACTCGTTGCCCGCGGCGAAGTTGTCGTACGCGGCGGGCAGCTTGCGCCCGTCGGCGTACTCGTTGTAGAGCCAGGGGTCAGTCATGGCGATGACGGTTCCCTTGCCGTATTTGGCCGTGGCCATGAAGACGTCGCCGCCTTCGCTGAGAACGGGGTGAGCGGGGCCGGTCGTTGTGATCGTGCAGACATCCTTGACGTAGATTGTGTGCGGCTGGAGGAAGATGGGGCCGCGGCCGTCGATCGAGATCTTGCCCTGCTCCCAGTTCGTGCCCACTACGTGTTTGCGCAACACGCTGTTGAAATGGATGCCGAACTTCTCCGACACCGCATTGAAGTGGTCCAGGTCGGCGTAGGAGGTGTCGTTCTCCATCATCACCAGAACGCCGCCGGCCCTCACCCATCGCGCGATCTCGGCCGCATCCTGCGCCGTCGCATAGTTTGGGTGCGGGTTCTTGTCCGCGTTGTCCGGTGAAACGATGACGTAGACCTGCGCGCCTTTGAGCTTCGCGGCCGTCGGTTCATCGTCCAGCTCGCCGGTCTGCGCGCCGAAATTCCTGAAGATGTGGCCGAAGAGCGAATAGCCGGGCTGGTCCCAGGTGTTCCATTTGTAGTGGAAGAGGACCGGCTGGCCGAAGGCGTCGGTGCGTTGCTGGGAGTTGAACCAGCCGTCGACCAGGACCTTGACGCCGCGGCCGAGCTTGGCGTTCTGGGCAGTCTCCATCTCGGAGGCGGCGAGCATAAACGCGCCGACGCCCTTGGGATCGTTGGTGACGACCTTTTCGCCGATGTAGTAGGCGTAGCTGCCGTCGCGATAGGGATTGCCGCCAAGGCCCGCGCCATGGACGGTGCCGGTGAGGGAGACGTCGCCGCCCGGTCCGGTCACGATGAAGTGCTTTAGGATTCCGTCGTAGCCGCGCTCGGCGGCCGCCAGGTAGCGCGCGGGCAGATAGCCGCGGCGCACGCCCTTGGCCAGCGCGTAGACGAACATGCACGACGCCGACGACTCAAGGTAGTTGCCCTTGGCGCCGCCCTTGTCGATCACCTGGTACCAGAGGCCGGTGGAGGGATCCTGAAAGCGCGCCAGCGCGGCGGTTTCGCGCTCGAGGATGGCGATGAGCTGGGCGCGGCCGGGATCGGAGGCCGGGTAGGAGTCGAGGGTGTCGACCAAAGCCATCATGTACCAGCCGATGGCGCGGCCCCAGAACTCCTGCGAAAGGCCGGTCTGCTTGTTCGCCCACCGCTCCTGTTTCGATTCGTCCCAGCCGTGGTAGAGGAGGCCGGTCTGGGGATCGCGTGCGTGCTGCTCCATGAGGACGAACTGGTGCGTGATGTCCTTGAAGTCGCCGGGATGGTGCGAGAGGACGGCGTACTCGGCGTAGAACGGCTCGGCCATGTAGAGGCCGTCGAGCCACATCTGGTTGGGATAGCGCTGCTTGTGCCAGAAGCCGCCGGAGGCGGTGCGCGGCTGGACGGCGAGCTGCCGATAAAGGAACGTGGCCGCGGTGAGATAGCGGCGATCCTGCATCACGTTGTAGAGGAGGATAAGCTGGCGGCCGAGAAGGATATTGTCGAGCTGATGCTCCTCTGGCTTGAGCGTGGGGATGGAGCCGTCGGGGGCCAGAAGAGCGTCGACCGACGCCTTGATGTAGTTGAAGTAAGCCGGGTCGGCCGTGTTGAGCCAAACGGAGTCCATGCCGTCGAGGAGCGTGCCGAGATCGTAGGTCCAGATCCATGGTGCGCTTGCCTGCTGCCAGTGGCCATCGGGCCAGCGGGCGATCGTGGCGTTGGCGGCGCGCTGGGACCAGGGGAGATCAAGGGCGGGGACGGCAGAGACCGAAGTTGCCGCCGGCGTCTGGGCCGGGAGGACGGACCGACCGGTGGTGCAGAAGAAGGCGCCAGCGAGAAAGACGGCCGGCAGCGAGAGCCGGGAGCGGACGAAGAACGCAGAGCGTAAAGAGAGCAGCGAAGAAACCATTGGACGATCCTTGTATCGAGTATGCGCCGGCCACAGACGAATGAGGCTGCCGGGTTGAGCCGGCAGCCTCATGGGGTGAAGCACGAACGAAGTCAGCTCAGAAGCTGATGCGGGCCGAGAACTGAGCGGACTTGCGGTTGAAAGTTGAACTGCTGGTGACCTGTCCGAACGTCGAGGCGCCAACCGCCGTGCTGGCGACGCCGAACGCGGTGTGATTGGTGACGTTGTACCACTCGGCGCGGAAGTCCAGCTTGGCAGCTTCGGTGATGTGCAGCGGGAAGGAACGGACCAAGGCCAGATCGAGCTGGTAGTTACCGGGGCCATAGAGGTTGTAGGGCGCGGTGCGCGGCGCATCACTGAACTGATAGGCGTACGAGCTCGCGATGGCCGATGCTGAGGTATTCATGAACGGCCCCGCGGCGGTGCTTACCGTGGTGCCGGTGCTGGGCACGATGTACGAAGGTTGGGTGGCGACAGTCTGAGTGCCGTAGTAGTAGGTACTGCCGAAGGCGCCCTTGCCCCATTTCCCATTCTGACGAGCCGAACCGGCGAAGTTCGGGTTCGTGATTGGCGGGCACGTGACCTGCGCAGGATTGGTCTGGCAGGAGTTGGCGGTCAGCGCCAGCGGCGAGCCGTTATATGCCTGGTAGATCCCGGACCACTTGAAGCCGCCGAGGATCGCCCGTTCGGTGGCATTCTGGGCCAGGACCGTCTTGCCCAAAGGCCAGTCCCAAACCACGGTCGCGACAAAGTGCTGAGGCTGGTTGCTGGTCGAGACGGAACGCTCGATGCGATCCGCCGGATACGACGCCGTCGAGTGATTGGCCACCGTGCCCGCCGGAATTGGATAGCCGCTGCGGAAGGAGCCGCCGTCGTCGATGGTGCGCGACCAGACGTAGTTGGCGTTCATGGTTAAGCCATGGAAGGAGCGCACGCTCAACATGGCTTGCAAGGCGTTGTAGTTGGCATTGCCCACGTACCCGAGACCGTCGGTAACCGACTGGAACGGGAAGGGCTTCAAGAGAGTGGACAGCGGCTGCGACTTGCTGTAAATGCTCAGGCCCGGGCAAGTCAGGCCGTAGGCCGTGCAATCCGCCGTCACCGTGGTGGTCGTGCTTCCGGTATCTGCCAACCTTGTACCCAGATATAGATACTTGGGATCGAGATCGTCGGCCCAGTATCCGCGGGCATGGTAACTGTCTAATTGCAGGAAGTGGCCCTCGGAGCCCACATAGGCCAACGTGAGCGCCACCGAATTGGTGACCTGCTGTTGGAGGCTGACGTTCCAGTTTTCAAACTCCGGCGCGCGTCCGCCGAGATATTGATCGTCGTAAGCCATCGAGGAAGGCGACGAGGTGAAGCCGGAGACCGTGGTGTAGCCCGTGCCGTAGGTCGGGCCCGATGCCACGCCGCTTGCGGTCGTCCAGGAGGGAACCGCGCCGGTGCCGCCATGCAGAAGCCCGGTCATGGTGGATTGATCGTTGGTCGACGAGAAGGAAGGCGCCGCCGAGAAGCCCAGAGTGCCCAGACTGGAGGCCAATCCGCCCACCGCGTCGCCGTGCGAGTAGACGATGCCAAAGCTGGCGCGGACGACGGTCTTGGGATCAACCTGGTAGGCAAAGCCGAGGCGCGGTCCCCAGTTCTTGTAGTAGTTGCTGACCGGCGTGGAGCAATTGCAGGTGCCGGCGCCGCTGCCCGTGAACTGCAGTGCGCCGTTCAGGCCGGTAACCGTGTTGGCGAGCGTGGGGCTGTAGAAGCTCTCGGCGTTGTGTACCTCGGTGAGGGTCGGATAGAAGTCGTAGCGCAGGCCGAGGTTGACAGTCAGTTTGTTGTTGACCTTCCAGTCGTCCTGCACGTAAGGCGAGATGGCGCGGAAGCGCGCTCCGAACTCGTACTGAATGTACTGGGTAAAGCTGCCCTTGTCGACCTCGCCGAGCAGGAAGCTGGCATAGGACAGGCCGGTGCCGCCGGTCACAGTATAGGTGCCGGCGAGTCCCGCCGTTTCGGTCACGGCGTTCCCCAGCGTCAGGGGAGTCGAACCGCCGGCGCCGGTGGCATTGATCACGTTGTACAGCAGCCACGCCACCTGTCCACCGAAGGTGAAGGAGTGCCGGCCGACGTTCCACTGCAAGCTATCGAGCGCCGTATAGTTCGCGGCGGTCGTGCGGTTCTCGGTGGTGCCGCCCCACAGCGTCGGATAGCAATTGGTCGGACTGCCCGTCGAACAGGCGTTGGTGCCGTTATTGAAAGCAACGATGGGGAACACGTTCTGCGCCTGCCCCGAGGGGAGATTAGACAGACCCATGGTGGTAGCCGAGTACGTCGGGTTGTCGTTGGGGTTGAAGGTCGGCCCGTTGTAGCGGGCGTAGCCCCACTTGACCTGGTTGAGGAGGTTGGGCGAGAAGGTGTGGGTCTCCTCGATGGCCCATACCGCCGTCTTGGGCGCGTAGGTCTGGCCGTAGTTGTAGGGCACCGGACCGGTGTTGCGGCCCGAGGTCGTCTGCCCCACAGGGTTCGAGCTGGCCTGCCGTCCTACAGCATTCAGAACCGACATCGTGTCGCGCGATCCGATGACGTAGTCGATACGCGACGTTGTAGACCAGTTGTTCAGTCCCGTCCGATTAGGAGATGTGTAATTGTTCCCGGTTGCCGTGCTCGTAATGCTCGGCAGAAAAGCGTTCATCGCCTTCGCATTGGACGAAATGTAGGACGACGGAATCACGTTTGCGGTCCCGCTACCGGTGCAAGTGGTGCCACTGACGGTGTAGCCACCGCTATAGAACTGGCAGCGATAGGGCTTGCTGCTGACAAGGAACTGACCAGTCGGGTCGTAGATGTTGACGCCGTCCGCGCTGAAATCGCCGCCCCGCTCCGCGTTGGTGGGAAAGCGCATCGGCGTCGGGTTCTCGCTGCTGTAGCGGAAGCCGTTGTAGTTGGTGAAGAAGAAGATCTTCTGCTTCAGCGAGCCGAGGGGAATGAGCGGACCGCCGATGGCGATGCCGTACTCGTTCATGTGCTCGATCGGCTTGACCGGCATGTAGGTCGTCGGATCCAGGGCACGGAAGAATCCCCAGGTATCGAGGGAAGTATTGCGGAAGAACTCGTAGACCGAGCCGTGGAACTGGCTGCCGCCGTGCTTGATCGAGTAGTTCATCACGCCCTGGCCTTCGTACATGGCCGGGTACCCGGTGGTCTGCACCTGGAACTGATCGACGGCATCGACCGAGATTGCGGTCCAGACGTAGCGCGGGTCGCCGTTGCCGCCGGCGCGCACGAAGGGAATGCCATCGACATAGACATCGGACACGGCGCCGCGGCTGCCGGAGCCGTTAACCACGCCGGTGTTGGTGGTGGCGTTGCCGTTGGTCTCGTTGCCTTGAACGCCGGGCATGAGGTAGGCGAAGTCCGTGGCGCGGCGCTGGTCAGGCTGGCCGTAGGCGCCCATCTCGATGGGCAGCGCCGCATAGGTCTCCTGCTCCATGGTGGCGCCGAGGGCCGCGTTGCTGGTCTCCAGTTGCGGCGGCTCGGCGGAGACCGTGATCTGCACGTCGGCGGCGCCAACCTGTAGCACCGGGTTGTAGGCTTGCGACGCCAGTGCGTTCACATGGACATTCTGCTGCGTCAGCTTCTCGAACCCGGGGGCGGTCGTGGTTACGGTATAAATTCCAGGATCCAGGTTGGCGAAAATAAAGTCGCCCGCGCCGGTCGATTTGGTGACGGTCGTGACTCCGTTGGCGGTGTTGGTGGCGGTAATCGTGGCGCCGGCGATGACCGCGCCGGTCTTGTCGGTTACGGTTCCGGTGATGGCGCCCTTACCAGACAACTGGGCCATCGCGCCGATAGGCATCATCAGGGCGACGGCCAACAGCGCCGCGAACGACAATACCGCGGAGCGCAGGATACGTCCCGGCTTTTTGCTGGTTTCGATCTCCGACTCCCTTAAGGTATCCAAGGCGAATTGCCTCATCATGTTGCCTCCATGTAGTTCGTGCTTCATGCTTCGAAATGAGGTGCTTCCGGAGGTTCCCGGAAACCCGCACACGTGGTCTGACCACACTTTGAAACCCAACTAGTTTCATATACCGGATGCAACCCTGTCAATAGACAAAGGAAAGCGCGGATTGTGGGAGTAATCGCCGCTGGGTGACTATCCGGTGATGAATCGCTTTACTTGATGGGGGAATCGATTTACCAAATCGGTCCTCGCGATGGTCGGACCATGCCGGCATGTGCGGCCCGGCCCGGGCGAGCCGCCGGCCCGGGGCCGGCAGAGAACATGCCCGCCGCGGAACGCGGATTCAGCTCGCCGCTTGCCGCCTGAGAAACGGTCCCGGAATGGTTGCATGTGCGGCCCGGCGCGGGCGGGGGCTGCTAGGAGCCCGGAGCGGAGCCCGACCGTTTCTTCCCCGGGGGCCCCGGCGATTTGGCGCGGCCGGAAGGCCGTTCCATGCCCTGTGCGATCTGAGCCATGCGCAGGTGCTTCTCCATCAGATTGTGCGCTTCCTTGGCATTGCGCGTCCGGATGGCGCGGAAGATCTGGCGGTGCATCTCGGCGGATTCGCGCAGGTCGATGGAGCGCTCGACGGTCTTGCGGCGGGAGTCATAGAGGGCCGAGGTGATGGTCTCGATGATGGCCGCCAGAATGGGATTGGCGGAGGCCTGGGAAACGATGCGGTGAAAGAGCAGATCGTGGATGAGGTAATCGGCCGGGTTGCTCATGGCGGCGAACATCTCGGCGACTTCCTCGGCCAGGGCGGCGAAGTGCTCCTGCTTTCCGCGCTCGGCGGCCAGGGCGGCAAGATGGCTTTCCAGGATGATGCGGGCCTCGAACATTTGCCAGGACTGGAATCCGTGCAGCGCGCCGATGAGGCTGAGGGAGGCGCTTCCGAACTGCGGGGGGCCGTCGGTGACGAAGGTCCCGACGCCGTGGCGGACCTTCATGACGCCCATGGCGGCCAGGTAGCCGATGCCGGTGCGCAGACTGGCGCGGCTGATCTTGAGAGTGCGGGCGAATTCGCGTTCCGGCGGAATCTTGTCGCCGGGCTGCAGAGTTCCGTTCTCGATCAGCGAACGGATGTGGTTAACCACTTGCGTGGTGCGATGGGTCGTTGGTTCTGCTTCCTTGACGCGTGGCATAGAACCAGGCACTTTCCTGCGGCGATGAGAATTCAGGCCCAAAGCGAGATTAACACCGAAAGCCCGTTAGGGCGGGAGAAACTTGGCGAGGCGGGCGAAAATCGGGGTTGACGAGAGCGGGGGCGATAGCATGTATACTTCTGGTCTGACCTCTCCGGCCGCCGGAGAACCGGCGCGCCGCTTCGCGAGGCAGATAGAATGAAGACCATGCTGCTTCACCAAGACCGACTGTTTCCCGCCGAGGACAGCACCCGCAAAGTCGCGCGATCGCTGTACGAAGACATCCGCAACCTTCCCATCATCAGTCCCCACGGTCATACCCGGGCCGGGTGGTTCGCCAGAAACGAGCCCTTCCCCGATCCGGCGGCGCTGTTCGTGCAGCCCGACCACTACGTCTTCCGCATGCTCTACAGCCAGGGAATCTCTCTCGACGACCTGGGGATCGGGCAGCCGAAGATCGACGATCCGCGCAAGGTGTGGCGCATCTTCGCCAGCCACTACTATCTGTTCCGCGGCACGCCGACGCGCATATGGCTGGACTTTGCCTTCCAGGAGCTGTTCGGGCTCGAGGAACGGCTGAGGGAAAAGAACGCGGACCTCTACTTCGACACCATCGCGGAGAAGCTGCGGACGCCGGAGTTTCTGCCGCGGGCGCTCTACGAGCGGTTCAACATCGAAGTGTTGTCGACGACGGAGTCGCCGCTCGACGACTTAAAGGACCACGCGGCGGTTAAGGCATCGGGCTGGAAGGGACGAATAGTTCCCGCCTTCCGGCCGGACCCGATGGTCGATCCGGATTTCGACGGATTTGCCGGTCTCGTGGTCCAACTGGGCGAGCAGAACGGCGAAGACGCCTCCACTTGGAAGGGCTACCTGAACGCGCTGAGAAAGGCGCGAGCGCGGTTCAAGGCGATGGGGTGCACCTCGACGGATCACGGGCACGCGACGGCGCAGACGGCGGACCTGCCGGAGAGCCAGGCGGCGGCGCTGTTCGGAAAGGTGATCGCGGGCAAGGCGGACCTGGCCGAGCAGGAGCTGTTCCGCGCACAGATGCTGACCGAGATGGCGCGGATGAGCGTTGAGGACGGGCTGGTGATGCAGATTCATCCCGGCTCAGTGCGCAACCACAACCGCTTTGTGTACCAGCGCTACGGGCGCGACAAGGGCTGCGACATTCCAGGGCCGACGAACTACGTCGATGCGCTGCGGCCGCTGCTCGACCGCTTCGGCAACGAGCGCAACCTGACCATCATTCTGTTCACGCTGGACGAGACGACCTACAGCCGGGAGCTGGCGCCGCTGGCAGGCCACTATCCGTGCTTGCGCCTCGGGCCCGCGTGGTGGTTCCATGACAGTCCGGAAGGCATGATGCGCTTCCGCGAGCAAGTAACGGAGACGGCCGGGTTCTACAACACGGTGGGATTCAACGACGATACCAGGGCGTTCTTGTCGATTCCGGCGCGGCACGACTTGGCGCGGAGAATCGACTGCGCGTTCCTGGGCCGGCTGGTGGCCGAACACCGGCTGGAAGAGGACGAAGCGCACGAAGTGGCGCGCGAGTTGACCTACGGCCTGGTGAAGAAAGCGTACCGGCTGTAAGAGAGCTTCTAGCCAATCGCGTCTCGCTCTTGGCGCTTCGCTTCCGGTCCTTCGCGATGGGCCCCGGGTTCCGTGGGCTGCTGCGGGCCGCATCGTCCGGATGACCGAAGACTGAGGAGGGTGGAGTTTGCCGTATGAGCCTCTATTGTTCCGTTGGCAGCACGGAGACCGATCTGAAGCCGCAGCACTTGAAAGAGCTGCTCGTGGAAAGCCTGGAGAAACTGGGCAAGCGGACGAACGTGCTGGCCGTGCCGCCCGACCAGAGCCGCGAGCACTCGCAGGCGGGCATGCTGACGCGATTTGCCTGGGAGCACTACGGCGAGGGTCTGAAGGCCGTGCTGCCGGCGATCGGCACGCACACGCCGATGCGCCCCGACCAGATCGCGCACATGTTCGGCGAAGTGCCGCAGGATCTGTTCCGCGTGCACAATTGGCGCACGGACATCGAAACGCTGGGCGAGCTGCCGGCGGAGTTCATTCGCGAGCAATCGGAAGGCAAGCTGAACTACACCTGGCCGGCGCAGGTGAACAAGCTGATCTCGCAGGGCGGCTTCGACCTGATTCTTTCGATCGGGCAGGTGGTGCCGCACGAAGTGATCGGCATGGCGAATCACGCCAAGAACATCCTGATCGGCACGGGCGGACGCGAAGGGATCAACCGCAGCCACTACCTGGGCGCGGTCTACGGGATGGAGCGGATCATGGGCCGCGCGGTAAACCCAGTGCGCAACGTGCTGAACCGCGCCTGCGAAACCTTCCTGAAGCATCTGCCCATCGTGTGGGTGCAGACGGTGGTCGGGCGCGCCGAGAACGGCGGGCTGGCTGTGCGCGGGCTCTACATCGGCGACGACCTCGAGTGCTTCCTGAAGGCTGCGGAGCTGAGCCTGAAGGTGAACTTCGAGATGCTGGACGAGCCAATCAAGAAAGCGGTAGTGTATCTGGACCCCAAGGAGTTTCACTCCACGTGGATCGGCAACAAAGCCATCTACCGCACGCGAATGGCGCTGGCCGATGGAGCCGAGCTCATCATTCTGGCGCCGGGCGTTGGTGAGTTCGGCGAGGACAAGGGGATCGACGCGCTGATCCGCAAGTACGGCTATCGCGGAACGCCGGCCACGCTGAAGGCGGTGAGCGAAAACCCGGACCTTGCGGCGGATCTGAGTGCGGCGGCGCACCTGATCCACGGTTCGTCGGAAGGGCGGTTCAAGATCGTCTGGTGCCCGGCGCATCTAAGCCAGGAAGAAATCGAAGGCGTCGGGTTCGAGTATGGCGAACTCGAGAAGATGACCGCGCGCTACGACCCGGAGAAGCTGCACCACGGCTGGAACGAAGTCGGCGGCGAGAAGATCTTTTTCGTGGCCAACCCGGGGCTGGGACTGTGGGCGCACCGGAGCCGGTTTGAGAGCGCGTGAACCACCGTTTGGCCGGCGTTGCCCGGAAGCCGCGGAAAGCATCGAGGGCGGCTCGGGGGAACTCGAGAGAATTCAAGAATCTTCGGGACAGAATGGATATGGCGGACGGCGGGTTGAAACTGAACAAGTATTCCGTTGGAACGGGCGACCGGTTTGCGCATCAGGCGAAGGCGCAGTTGCAGGCATGCATCAAGGCGCTGGTCTGCGGGATTGAAGTCGTGCCGGTGTGGAACAAGTCGAACCGGGAGCACACCATCATCGGGTCGGAGCCCGCGTCGGTGCGGCAGGCCGCCGATGCCGCGGTGAAGGCGCTGGGATGGAAGCTGCCCTACTTCTGCGATGCGGACCACATCACGGCGGCCACCGTCGAGCGTTTTCTCGCCCCGTGCGACTTTTTCACCTTCGACGTGGCGGACTTCATTGGGCAGCCTGCGCAGCAGGCCGATATCGAGAGCTTCGTGAAGCGGCATCCGGAGCTGCTCGGCAGCATCGAGCTACCCGGCGCCGACCAGGCCTTTGAGATCGCGCCCGCCATCCTCAAGGAGACAGCCGGGAAATTCCTGGCTGCGGTCAAGAAGGCCGGCGAAGTCTATCGCAAGGTGCTTGGCGCGCGGGGCGCAGGAAACTTCGTTCCCGAAGTGTCGATGGACGAGACCGATCGCGCGCAGACCCCGGTGGAGCTGCTGATCATTCTCGCCGCGATCGCGGACGAGGCCATCCCGTTGCAGACCATCGCGCCCAAGTTCAGCGGGCGTTTCAACAAGGGCGTGGACTACGTGGGCGACGTGGCCCAGTTCGAGCGCGAGATGGCGCTCGACGTGTCGGCCATTGCCTATGCGGTCAAGCAATACGGGCTGCCGGAGAACCTGAAGCTGAGCGTGCACTCGGGCAGCGACAAGTTCTCGATCTATCCGGCGATCCATGCGACGATGAAGCGCTTCGGCGTGGGCGTGCACCTGAAGACCGCCGGAACCACGTGGCTGGAAGAGTTGATCGGGCTGGCCGAGGCGGGCGGCGACGGACTGGCGCTGGCCAAAGAGGTGTATGCCGAGGCGCTCGCTCATCGCCAAGAGCTCTGCGCGCCGTACGCCACGGTGATCGACATCGACATTGCCAGGCTGCCGTCGGCCGACGAGGTTCGCGGATGGACTTCGCAGCAGTACACCGGCGCCCTGCGGCACGTGGAAGCAGCGGCGGCTTACAATCCGAGCGTGCGCCAACTGCTGCACGTGGGATTCAAAGTCGCGGCAAAGATGGGCCAGCGGTATCTGGATTTGCTCGAAGCCAACGAACCGGTGATCGCGAAGAACGTGACGGAGAACCTCTTCGACCGGCACATCGCGCCGGTGTTTCTGGGTTCCTGATTTCTCTATTGGTTCGGGCCGCGCATTCAAGCAGATGTTCCCCACGGAGATCGGATGAAAGTGGAGCTCTTCAGTCTTGAGGGCAAAGTGGCGGTCGTCACCGGAGGCACCTCCGGAATCGGCCTCGCCTTGAGCCTGGGCCTGGCCGAGGCAGGCGCCGACGTGATTGCGACGGCGCGCCGCCAGCAGCAGGTTGACGCCGCGGCCAACCAGATCGAGGCGCTCGGACGGCAGACGCTGCGCGTGGCATCGGACGTCGGCGACCGCGCCTCGCTCGAAAAGCTGCGCGACGCGGTGCTGGCGCGGTTCGGCAAAGTCGACATCCTGGTGAACTGCGCGGGCATGATCAAGCGCACGCCGACGCTGGACCTGCCCGAAACCGAGTGGAACAACATCCTGAACACGAACCTGACGGGGACGCTGCGTGCGTGCCAGGTCTTCGGGCGGCCTATGCTGGAGCGCGGCTACGGGCGCATCGTCAACATCGCATCGCTGAACAGCTTTGTCGCGCTCACCGAAGTGGCGGCCTACGCAGCCAGCAAAGCGGGCGTGGCCTCGCTGACGCGTTCGCTGGCGGTGGAGTGGTCGAAGAAAGGCGTGACGGTGAACGCCGTCGCGCCGGGCGTCTTCCGCACCGACCTGAACGCGGAGCTGCTCGACAATTCGCCGCGCGGGCAGGAACTGCTGATGCGGACGCCCATGGCGCGATTCGGCAAGACCGAGGAGATGATGGGTGCGGTCGTCTACCTGGCCTCCGACAGCGCGTCGTTCGTCACCGGGCAGATCCTCGTTGTCGATGGCGGATTCCTGGCCAGCGGGGTGAACCAGTAGGACAGGGAACAGGGGATAGGGAGTAGGGAAAAAGAGAGGGCGGACGGTGATTCGTGAACCGTGATTCCCGCCCCGCAGCGCGAAACTCACTTCATGGTAAGGTTGGCGCCGGTGAGCTTGATGATCGCGTCGCCCTGCGCAGCCTCGACCTTGAGATTCTCGCCTGTCACCGTAGCGTAGCCGATGGTGAGGCCCTTCTGGCCGCTGAGGCTCACATTCTTCAGAACAACGCCAGTCACCGGCGCTTCGGGCAAGCCGACGATCGCGCCCGCCATCGCGCCTCCGGTGGCCGTCACGTTCTCGATAACGATGTCGTGGAAGTGCGGCGTGAGGCGCGTAACCGGCGCCGGGACCACGCCTTCTGCCGGCGGAAGAATGCTGGGATAGTACTCAGTGATGACGAGCGGATTCTTCACGTTCGTCATGTCGATGTCGCGGAAGACGAGGCCGCTGACGTCGTTGCCGCGGTCGCGGTTGGCTTTGATGCGGATGCCGTTGTCGGAGCCGTCGAAGTGGATGCGCTCGGCGCGGATGTTGTGCACGCCGCCGGCGATCTCGCTGCCGATCGACAGGCCGTGGCCGCGGTGGAATGTGCAGTCGGAGATGGTGACGTTGCGGGTAGGGTCGTCCGGCCCGGGCGAATTGATGGCCCCGGATTTGATGGCGATCGCGTCGTCGTCGACGTCGGCGTAGAGATGGTCGATGACCACGTTGGACGACGAGAAGGGATCGACCGCGTCGGTGTTGGGCGCATGCGGCGGGGCAAGCACGCGGATGTTGCGGATTTGGACGTCGTCGCAGTAGTAGGGCACGAGCTGCCAGAAGGGCGAGTTCTGGATGGTGACGCCCTCGACACGAATGTGCTTGCAATGGTCGAAGACGACGAGGCGGGGGCGCGGATGGGGATTGCCCATCACGCCGTGATCGTGGACGTTCCGCGCCTCCTCCCACCAGCTTTCGCCATTGCCGTCAATGGTGCCCTCGCCGGTGATGGCGATGTTCTCGGCATTGATGGCGCTGACCAGCGGCGTCAGCGCCGGAAGGCGGAACTCGACCTTTGCGGCGTAGTCCGCGTGATCGGCCGAGCCGAGAAGCGTTGCGCCCTTCAAGAGCTGGAGCGCGATGTTGCTCTTGAGCACGACGGGCGCGATGAGGTACGTGCCGGCCGTGACGCGAACCGTGCCGCCGCCCTTCGCGGCGCAGGCGTCGATGGCGCTCTGCACCGCGGCGGTGTCTTTCGTCACGCCGTCTCCTTTGGCGCCGAAGTCGCGCGGATTACAGGTTCGGGCGGCGTGAAGAACGCCGCAGGAGGCGAAGATCAGAACGGCAGCGAAAAGAAAAGCAACGTTCGAGCGTGGGGACTTAAATTGAGTCACCGGCCGGCCTCGCGGAGGCTTGGGATGCTTGCGCACTGATGATACGCCATGGGGGCAGGTGGTCATACCACGTTCATGCTTCGAGCGATTGGCTTCTAGCCGCTAGCTCGATCGTCTGCAATTAGAGCTATTTGGCTGGAGCATCGACGGGCAGGCGAACGATGAAGCGGGTGTCGCCGGGGCGGGACTGGACCTCGACGGCGCCGCCGAACTTCTGCGCGACGATGCGCTGGACGATCTCGAGTCCGAGTCCGGTGCCGATGCCCTGCGGTTTGGTGGTGAAGAAGGGCTCGAAGATGTGGGGAAGAACCTCGGGCGAAATGCCGCCGCCGTGATCGCCGATGGAAACGGCGAGCGCGCCGCGCTCGGACCAGGTGGCGATTTCGAGCTTCCCGCCCTGGGGCGAGGCGTCCACGGCGTTGTCGATGAGGTTGGTCCAGACCATGCTGAGGGCGTAACCGCGGGCGCGAATGGCGGAGGGCGAGGCGTCGAACCGCTTCGCGACCTCGATCTGCTTGAGGCGCAGCTTGTGGCCGAGAATTCTGAGCGTGCTCTGCAGACTGTCGTGGACGTCGATCTCCATGCCGGGGGTGCGCTCGTCGTAGGCGAACTTCTTGACCGCCATCACCAGCTCGGAGATGCGCGAGATGCTTTCCTCGATGGCGCAGACCAGCAAGACGCTGGAGACGAGCGCGCCAAACCAGTTGAGCGCGTCGGAGAAGGACGATCGATCGAAGTGCTCCTGGGCGCAGGCGAGCTCCTGCTGGCCGATGCCCATGGAAATGAGCACGGGGCCGATGGTGAAGGCGTTCTCGACGCCCTCGCGGTCGAGCCACTGGCTCATCGCTTCCTCGGCGTCGGCCTGCTCGATGCTGCTCATCGCGGGCTGTTTGCAGCCGCCCAGGGCCTGCTCCAGTAGGGACTTCATGCACTCGAGCTGGGGCGGCGTCTTGGGTTTGATGCTTGAGCGCAGCGAGAGCTGCTGCAGACGCAGGAGGTTCTCACGGAGCTGA
The DNA here is from genome assembly GCA_049514795.1 of Occallatibacter sp. GTDB lineage: Bacteria > Acidobacteriota > Terriglobia > Terriglobales > Acidobacteriaceae > Telmatobacter. The sequence continues at coordinate 33,461 of JBEKUS010000007.1, read as the reverse complement.
GCCGCGGCGCGCTTGGCGGCCGAGCCGGGATTGTTCAGCTCGTGCATGAGGCCGGCGGCGAGCGTGCCCAGCGAGACGAGCTTCTCGCGATGCAGCGCCTCCACCTGGTAGGAGCCGATGCGCTGCGCGCTGTCGGCCACGACGGTCTTTCGCAACGCGGGGCAGCAGGCGAGCAGCGACCAGAAATCCTGCTCGGTGAAGCGAAGAAGCACGGAGTCCTGTGCGGCCGAGATGCGGAACAGCGAGTTGGCGCGGCCGGTGAGCAAGGGAACCTCGCCGAAGCCGTCGCCGGAAACCACGGTCTTGACCTGCGTCCAGGAGCCGTCGGCTTCGGGGCGCTCGGCGCGGACCTCTCCGTCGAGCAGAAGCCAGTAATTGAGCGATTGGGCGCCCGATTCGACCAGAACAGCGCCGGCTTTGGCGGTCACGCGCTCCACGCGCTCGACGCCGCGGATGGCGCCGAAGGGAGTGCTCGAGAAGACGCGCGTGCGGGAAAGGGCCGGGGTAAGATCCCCCAGGGGGACCGTCTCGACCGCGATCTGTTTTTCGCTCTCGTTCATCTTGCGTTTTGCGCTCACGCCCGTGTGCGTGAATCGACTTCAGAATCCTGCCAGATACTGGTGAACGAACTGCACTGCGACGGAACCCTCGCCGACCGCGGAGGCCACCCGCTTGACCGAGCCGGAACGAACGTCGCCGGCCACGAAGACGCCGGGCACGCTCGTCTCGAGCAGGAAAGGTTCGCGCGTTTCGCGCCATACCTCCGGGAATCTGCCGTCCTTGCGCAAATCCGGCCCCGCGATCAGGAATCCGCTTTCGTCACGCAGTATGCACGGCGGCAGCCACGCGGTGACGGGCGCGGCGCCGATGAAAACGAAAAGCGAGGATGCGGGAACCCGGGTTTCGCCCGAAGGGCCGCCCAGCCGGAGCGCTTCCAGATGCTCGCCGCCAAAAGCCTCGACGGCCTGGGTCCGCGCCTCGATCACAATATTGGATGTGCGGGCGATCTCATCGATCAAGTATTTCGACATAGTGGCGGAGAGGCCGTCGCCGCGCACGAGCATCGTTACTTTCGTAGCATATCTGGCGAAGTGCAAAGCCGCCTGGCCGGCGGAGTTGGCGCCGCCGACGATGTAGATCTCCTCGCCCTTGCAGGCCAGCGCCTCGACCAATGCCGCGCCGTAGTATATGCCGCAGCCGGTGAGGCGGGCCGCGCCGGGAATGTCGAGCTTGCGGTACTGAACACCGGGGGCGAGCAGCACGCAGTGGCCAGAGACCTCGCGCCCATCGCCAAGCTGGACGAAGCGGTACTGGCCGTCGATGCGGAGGCCGGTGGCGCGCTGGGTCAGGAACTCGGCGCCGAAGCGCGAGGCTTGGGTATAGGCGCGGCGGCCTAGTTCGGCGCCGGTGACGCCGGAGGGGAAGCCGAGGTAGTTCTCGATTCGCGACGTGGAGCCGGCCTGGCCGCCGGGAGCCTCAGGCTCGATGACCAGCGTGCGCAGACCTTCGCTGGCGCCATAAACCGCGGCGGCAAGACCCGCGGGACCGGCGCCCACCACGACGAAGTCGTAGAACTCCTGGGCTGCCTGAACGCGCAGGCCGACGCGCTCGGCCAGGACTTTCAGGCTGGGCTCGGCGAGCGCTGAGCCGTCGGGAAAGAGCACGACAGGCAGCTTTTCGGGATCGAGCCGGCGTTCCTCCAAGAGCTTGAGCGCTTCAGGGCCGGCTGCGACGTCGAGCCAGCGGTAGGGAACGTGATTGCGCGAGAGGAAATTGCGCATGCGATGGTCGTCGAGCGACCAGCGGTGGCCGATGACGCGAAGACCCTCGAACGGCGGGCGGTAGCCGGCCTGCCAGTCGTCGAGCAGATCGCTGAGAACCGGGTAGAGCTTTTCCTCGGGCGGATCCCACGGCTTGTTCAGGTAATAGTGGATGCGCGCGGAGTTGATGGCGCGGATGGCGACTTCGGTGTCGGCATAGGCGGTCAGCAGGACGCGGCGCGCGTCAGGATAGATGTCGCGGGCGCGCTCCAGCATCTCGACGCCACTCATGCCGGGCATGCGCTGATCGCTGATCAGCAGAGCCACGGGTTCATCGCGGGTCTTGAGCTGAGCCAGCGTGTCGAGGGCGGCCTGACCGCTGGCGGCGCGCATGATGCGGTAGCTGTTTCCGTACTGGCGGCGGAGATCCTGTACGACGGCCTCAAGCACGCTCAAGTCGTCGTCAACCGCCAATAGGATGGGCCGCGCCATATACTATTGATGAGTCTATCTCCGGCCCGTTCCATTTTAGTTAATGGCTCCCACAGGTCCGGGGAAGGTTTTTGGTACTCTGTATGGCCGTGAAGCTGTAATCTCGGTCATAGCACCACCCGAGGCGGCAACGGATTCCCGCGAGGCACGAGTCTTGCGGATCGATCCGCTTGAGCCGGAGAATGTAGCAATACCAGACATCGCCAAGACGCTCCCCCCGTCTTGCCGATAGGGACGATTGGAGGCGGACAAAGGCGCAGCGAGAGGCGCACCGCGGTTTTGGCGGGGGCCGGGCCGGAAGGATTGAGACTCTCCTCAAAGGGACAGGGACAGACAGAGCACACTATGAACAAGATCATCCTGGCCGATTCGCAAGCGATCTTCCGCGCCGGCACAGCCAAGGTCCTGGCTATGGACGAGGATTTGCGCATCATCGCGCAATGCACGGACCTCGAGCGCATGTACCACGCCATCACCACATTCCCGGGCTCCATTGTGCTGTTTGCGGCTTCGATGCAGCCCGACTTTCCACGGTTGGCGATGCTGCTGGAAACGACCAACAGCCGCGGTATCGTGGTGGCGGAGAACCACGAGATTGCGTCCACCTACCTGCAGCAGGGCTTTCGCGGAGTGGTATTTCGCAGTGTCTCGGGCCCCGGATTAGTAGAGTGCGTACGCCGTGTGGCCGCGGGAGATACCTGGTTCCCCACGCAGTCGACGCCAACGGAGTCGCCGGAAGAGGATATGGTGGGAGCGCGGGTGCGCGACCGGCTGACACCGAAAGAGATGCGCATCGTGGCGTTGATCGTGCAGGGCTGCAGAAATCGCGAAATCGCGGTCCGGCTCAAGACCACCGAACAGGTGATCAAGAACTATCTGCGCTCGATCTACGACAAGACCGGCGTGGGCGACCGGCTGGAGCTGGCGCTGTTCACCATCCATCATCGCGTGCTGGCCAAGGCCGCGGCCGAGGTGGGCAACAAGCTGGAAGCCGAAAGCCAGGCCCAGACGGCAAGCCAATCCGCTTCCGGCGCCGTGGCGTAGCAGGCAGCGCAGTCCGGGCGCCTCGTAACGCACAGCCGGCATCCCGCGCCGGCTTCAGGCCGCGTGAATCAGGCTGAAAGCAAGAACGAGCAGGACGATCAGGCTGACGATCGTGTATAGCCGGTCGCGCTCGAGAGCAAATCCCACCAGAGCCATGATCACGCGCGCAACGGGCGTGGCAATCAGTAGCAACAGACCCAGCTGAATCAGGCCTTCACTATGGAGGTGCGCCGCCGAGTGCACGATGCCGGAGAGCGTGCGAAGGTCCGCGCCGCCGGGCGCAAACGCGCGGTAGTCCACGTGGCCGGAATGATGCTGGACGAGATAGAGCGCGCCGCCGGCGATGACGACGGCCGCGGCCAGCAGGACGCCGGTCTGCAGCAGGCGGCCGATGATATGCTCCAGGCGGCGGTCGTTCATCGCGGTCACACCCTCCCCAGAACGCCATTCACGATCATCTCGATGGCGAGAACGAAGATTACGGCGGCAAAGACTGCCCGGAGCGCGCGCACCGGAGCGCGGACAAGCACCCGCGCGCCCAGAAGGGCTCCGCACAGCACTCCGAGCATGACGGGCATGGCCACGCGCGGGTCGATGAACCCACGGCTCAGATAAATGCCGGCGCTGGCGGCGGCGGTGACGCCGATCATAAAGTTGCTGGTGGTGGTAGAGACCTTGAAGGGGATGCGCATGACGCGGTCCATGGCGATGACTTTAACCGCGCCGGATCCGATGCCGAGCAGGCCGGAGAGCGCGCCGGCCCCGAACATGAGGCCGAAACCGGCAGGAACGTTGCGCACGCCGTATTCCTCGCGCCGACCGCCGACGGGAAAGCTGGAGCCGAGGCGAAGGCGCCGGGCCAGCGCGTCGGAATCGACGGGGCGATCCGCTTCCGGCAGCCCCTTGAAGGAGTGATATGCGGACTGCACGAGAACCAGGCCGAAGATGACGGCGAGGGCGTGGGTGCCGATGCGGCCGGCCAGGAACGCGCCGATGATTGCACCCAATGTGGTGGCGATTTCAAGGAACATGCCGATGCGGATGTTGGAGAAGCCTTCTCGCACATAGGCGGCCGCCGCGCCGGAGGAGGTGGCGATGACCGAGACCAGCGACGCGCCGATGGCGTACTCCATGTTGACGCCGAGGGCGAGGGTGAGCGCAGGGACAACCACAACACCGCCGCCCAGGCCGGTGAGCGCGCCTAGAAAGCCGGCGATGGCGGAGACGATCCAGACCACGGCGGTGAATTCCCAGGCGGTCATCGGGCGAGGCGGGACTCCTTGTTCTGCGACTGATTGTGGCGACGCGTGCTGGCCAACGGCTCCCACGCCGCCGAACCGGACTAGAGCTTCTCGCTGACGCTCTTGGCCTGGGTGAACAAATAGAGGTAGTCGGGGCCGCCGGCCTTCGAGTCGGTCCCGCTCATGTTGAAGCCGCCGAAGGGATGCGCGCCGACCATGGCGCCGGTGCACTTGCGGTTGAAGTAGAGATTGCCCACGTGGAAGTCGCGACGGGCGCGGTCGAAGTGGTCGCGATTGGCCGAGTACACCGAGCCGGTGAGGCCGTATTCGGTGTTGTTGGCCACGCGCAGACCTTCGTCGAAGGTTGCAGCCTTGATGAGCGCGAGCACCGGCCCGAAGATCTCCTCCTGCGCGATGGTCGCGTTCGGGGCAACGTCGGCGAAGACGGTGGGCTCAAGGAAATATCCGCCATCGGCCGTGGCCGGGGCGTGCCCGCCCGCGATGAGCCGGCCTTCCTTTTTTCCAATCTCGATGTAGCGCAGAATGGAGTCGAGCGCGGCCTGGTTGATGACCGGGCCGAGCGAGTGATTGGCCGCGGGATCGCCGACGGTGAGCGTGGCGACACGCTCGCGCAAGCGTTCGACGAAAACGTCGTAGATGGGCGCTTCGACGATGGCGCGGGAGCAGGCGGAGCACTTCTGGCCGCTGAAGCCGAAGGCCGAGGCCACCACGCCTTCGACGGCGGCGTCGAGATCGGCGTCGGCGCAGACGACGATCGAGTTCTTGCCACCCATCTCGAGGATGGTTCGCTTGATCCAGATCTGGCCGGGCTGCGTCCGCGCGGCGCGCTCGTGAATCTCGAGGCCGACGGCCTTGGAGCCGGTGAAGGAGATGAACCGGGTCTTGGGATGCTCGACGATGGCGTTGCCGAAAGTGGCGCCGGAGCCGGGGCAGAAGTTGACCACGCCGTCGGGGATGCCGGCTTCCTCGAGGACCTCGATGAAGCGCGCGGCGATGGTCGGCGCGTCGCTCGACGGCTTGAGGACGACGGTGTTGCCGGTGACGATCGCCGCGGCGGTCATGCCGGCCATGATGGCGAAGGGAAAATTCCAGGGCGGGATGACGGCCCCCACGCCGAGAGGAATGTAGAGGAGTTCGTTGCGCTCGCCGGGATACTGGATGGGCGTGGTGGCCGCGGCCAGGCGCAGCGCCTCGCGCGCGTAGAACTCGATGAAGTCGATGGCTTCGCCGGCGTCGGCGTCGGCCTCGGCCCAGTTCTTGCCCACCTCGTAGGTGAGCCAGGCCATGAACTCGAATTTGCGCTTGCGGACGATCTCGGCGGCGCCGAGGAGCAGCGAGGCGCGCACCTCGACCGGGGTCTTGCTCCACGAGTCGAAGGCGCGGAGCGCGGCGGTCATGGCAGCCTCGACCTGCGTGACGCCGGCCTTCGGGTGCGCGCCGACAACCTGGGCCGGGCGCGCCGGGTTGATGGAGCGGATGCGCTCGGCGGTCTTCAAGCGCTTGCCGCCGATGTTGAGGCTGTACTCGACGCCCAGGTGCGCGGCAACGTGGTCGAGGGCGCGGCGCATCGAGCGCGCGTTTTCGGGGTCTCTGAAGTCGATGAAAGGCTCGTTGGAGAATACGCCCTGAGGCGTGCGCGGACGGATGGAAGGAGAGACGCCTGCGATGGCCATAACGCATCTAGTGTAGTTCAACTTGCGGGGCTCGATCCGGCCTCCGTACAGTGCGAAGATTGGTCCCCGTCTAGAATGTGCATGAGGAGCGCGTCGGGCTGCTCGATCCGGCCTGTGCGGCGCCGCGGCGGCGTTGAGGCTGCGATCTGTCCGACAGTCATTGAGAGAAAAGCGATGTATTCGCCGAAGGTTCTCGATCATTTCGAACATCCGCGCAATGCAGGGGCCGTGGCCAATGCGGATGCCTCGGCGCGGATCGAGAACCCGGCCTGCGGCGATGTCCTGGAACTGACGGTGAAGGCCGTGAAGGGGCGGATCGCGGAGATTCGCTTCAAAGCGAAGGGATGCGTGGCCGCGATGGCGTGCGGCTCGGCGGTCACGGAGCTTGTGAGCGGGAAGACCGTAGACGAGGCACGGAAGCTGAGCCGGGAAGAACTTCTGCGGGCGGTCGGCGGACTGCCGCCGGCCTCTTCACACGCGAGCCACTTGGCGATGGATGCGCTGGCGGCCGTGCTGGAGAAGCTCGACAGCGGAGTTTAGAGTGCCGGCGGTTCTTTGGCGCGGGCGGCGTAGTCTTCGGGCGTGTTGAGCCCGGCCTTTTCGAGCGCGTCGAGGACAGGGACGTACTCGATGCGCTCCGGGTGCGTGCGCAGAACCGCGCGCGCGTTGCTTGTGGCCGGCGCGGCAAGGAAAGCGTCGATGAGTTCGCGGCTCACCAGGAGCGGGTGCCCGTGTTTGCCGTTGTTTTCGGGCGCGACGGCCCAGAGGCTCCGGGGGAGCGCGCTCGCGAAAGATGCAACGAGAAGCTCAAGCGAGGCCGCGCTCAGCGGCGGACAGTCGACGGGCGTGATGATGGCGGCATCGCAGCCGCGGACGAGGAGTTCGCGCAGGCCGACCCGGAGAGAGCTGAACTGGCCGCGCCAGGGGGCGGCATTTACAGCCAGGGATGCGCCGCAGGCATCGGCAGTTGGAGCGAGATGGGCTGCGTTGCTGCCCGCGACGACCACCACGGCGCGGGTGAGCGGCCGGAGCGCGATGATGGCGGCAAAAAGCAGCGTTTGAGACGGCAGAGTGGAGCTGCCGGGAGCCGGCGGGGGCCAGAGAAGCAGCGCCTTGTCCGAGCCCATGCGCGAGGATTCGCCCGCGGCCAGGATGACGCCGCCGAGATGGGGAGCGCCGGTCATAGGGAAAACGATAGCCGTCGAGGGAGCAAGGCAGCAAGGGAGCGAGGCGACCTACTTCTCTGCGGGGAGAGATTCGGACGACGCGGCGCCGGCGACGGCAGCGTTCCTGCCCGTCTGGAACCAGCTCATGTGGGGAAGGGCGCGCTCGGCGCGGCGGCGGATGGCGATGAGCTCGGCGACGATGGAGACGGCGATCTCCTCAGGCGTGACGGCGCCGATATCGAGGCCGACGGGGGAATGGACGCGGTCGAAGAGCTCGGGCTTGAGGCCTTCCTGCGTCAGCTCGCGAAAGACGGTTACGGCCTTGCGCCGCGAGCCGACCATGCCGATGTAGTGCGCGGGCGTTTGCACGGCCCAGCGCAGGATGCGCATGTCGTCGCGGTGGCCGCGTGTGGCGATCACGATGAAAGAGGACTCGGCGGGTGAAAGGCCGGCAAGCGTCTCCTCGAAGTCTTTGGCGATGACTTCAAGCGCGCCGGGGAAGCGCTCGGCGCTGGCGTAGGCGTCGCGGTCGTCGGCGACGATGCAGTCGAAGCCTCCGTTGCGCGCGGCCTTGAACAGTTCGACGGCCACGTGACCCGCGCCGAAGATATAGAGCAAAGGCATGGACAGCACCGGCTCGACGAAGATTTCGAGCGTCCCCCCGCAGACCAGGCCCGTATCGTACTTTGGGTCCTGATTGAGATCGAAGGTGAGGGTGCGCGGCTTCTCCTGGGCCATGACTTCGCGTGCGGCCTGCCAGACTTCCGCTTCCACGCAGCCGCCGCCGATGGTTCCGGCGATGGAGCCGTCGTCGCGGATGAGCATCTTGGCGCTCTGGAACGAGGGGATGGAGCCGCGCGAGTTCACGATGGTGGCCACGGCGCCGCGCCGGCCCTCGCGCTGCAACTTCACGATTTCGTCGTATATGCTCATTGATCTTGATTATTGGGAACCCTGAAATGGAAGTCAACGGAAGATGCGGCCGGGCGGGTGCGTCGCTGGGGTTCTAAACTTGAAAACAGTTGCGAGCGGGAGAGAGAGATGGCCACGACGCTGATCCAGAACGGAACGATTGTGAACGCCGACGCGAGCGTGAAGGCTGACCTGCTGATCGACGGCTCAACTATCAAGGAGATTCGCGCGGCGATTCCGGCCAGCGCCGCGGAGACGGTGGTGGATGCGGCGGGGCTGCTGGTGTTGCCCGGCGGCGTCGACGTGCACACGCATCTCGACATGCCGGCCGGAGCGACTACCTCGTGCGACGACTTCGAGACCGGCACCCGGGCGGCGGCGATCGGCGGGACGACCACGATCGTGGACTTCGCCACGCAAGCGCGCGGCACGAAGATGCGTGCGGCGCTCGACACGTGGTGGAAGAAGGCGGAAGGCAAAGCGTGCATCGATTACGGCTTTCATATGGTCGTGACCGGCCTAGAGGACGCCGGCCTCGAAGATATGGACGAGATGGTGCGCGAGGGCGTGACCAGCTTCAAGCTGTTCATGGCGTACCCGAATTCGCTGATGGTCGACGACGGCACGATCTTCAAGGCGCTCAGGCAGACGGCGAAGAACGGCGCGCTGATCGCGATGCACGCCGAGAACGGGCCGGTGATCGATGTGATCGTGCAGCAGGCGCTGGCCGAGGGCAAGACCGCGCCGATCCATCACATGCTCACACGTCCCACCAAGGCCGAGGCCGAAGCGGTGCACCGCGCGATTGCGCTGGCGGAGATGGCCGGCGCGCCGATCTACATCGTGCACGTTTCGTGCGAGGACGCGCTGAACCAGGTGCGCGAGGCGCGCGACCGTGGATTGCCGGCGTTTGCCGAGACCTGCCCGCAGTATCTGGTGCTCGCGCTCGAGGATGTGGCCGGCATGGAGTGGGAGGCGGCGAAGTACGTGTTCACACCGCCGCTGCGCGAGCGCAGGAACCAGCCGGCTCTGTGGGAGGGGCTGCGCAAAGACCACCTGCAGGTGGTGTCGACCGATCATTGCCCGTTCTGTTTCGCCGGCCAGAAGGCGCTGGGCAGGGACGACTTCACGAAGATTCCCAACGGCGGGCCGGGCATCGAGAACCGGCTGCAACTGCTGCATCACTTTGGCGTGGGGCAGGGGCGTTTCTCCATCAACCGCTTTGTGGATCTGGTGTCGGCGTCGCCGGCGCGGATCTTCGGGATGTATCCGAAGAAGGGCGTGCTGGCGGCGGGCAGCGACGCGGACGTTGTCCTGTGGGATCCGGCCGCCGAGTACACGATCAGCGCACAGACACAAGCCATGCGCGTGGATTACTCGATGTATGAGGGATTCAAAGTGCGAGGGAATGCGCGCGATGTGTATTCGCGCGGCGAGCGGATCGTGAGCGGCGGAAAGTTCGTGGGCAAGCCTGGGCGAGGGAAGTACCTTCGGCGCGAGGCCCGCGGAGGGGCGTGGAAATAGAGAAGCAAGCCCGCCGGTCAGCTTGCCTGGTACTTGCCGATGAGGCGATCGACGAGTGCGACGAGCGATTCGCCGGTGTGGGGAAGGACGAACTCTCTCTTCGATGGGTCCCAGTCGAGCTTGAAGCTGGTGGCGAGCGCGGAGATCCAGATCTGGCGTACCGGGGCATTGGGCGTAATCACGAACCGCGCTCCGGGATCGTCGAACAGTACGTTCAGAGCGCCGCCCTGCTCCTCGACCTCGAAGGCCGCTTGCGCATCTTCTTGCGCGTAGAGATGGCGCTTGAGGCCGTCGAGCGCCGCTTCGGCCGTGCGCCGGAACTCCTGCTCGTCCTGCATGGGCACAGTGTAGCAAGGGGCCCGCGGGCCCCCGGCAATCTTCCGCATCGCACGATCCGGGATACCCGTTGCAATCCAGGTTCCCCGCTCTGATTTCTCCGGTATTTCACGTTGGTCTTGCCGGGCCTTCAATGCCCGGCCGTCATGATGCTCCCAGGCAACAAAGCAAATCGAGGTTCCTTCTGGCGGGGTGGCGAGATGCGTGTGCTCTGTGTGGCGTTGGGAGTGCTTTCGATGACCATCGGCGCGTGGAGTCTGCGCGCGCAGTTGCCGGCGGCTCCGGGGCAACTGGTCCGCGAAGTTGTGTACAACGAGCTGAACGACCACCAGCGGCACGGCTATTGGCACTATTGGGTTGAGAAGCGGTCCGCGGGCGGAACGAGCGTCGAGGAGCAGGTGGAGACCGCCGACGGACCGGTCGCGCGGCTGACGCTGAGCGACGGGCGCGCGTTGAGCCCCAAAGCGGAGCGCCAGGAGCAGGAGCGGCTGGAGAAACTGCTGACCTCGCGCGATGAGCAGGTCCGCCAGCAGAGGCAGTACGACGAGAACGAGGAGCGCATCGGGCGGATTCTGGCGCTGCTCCCGACGGCATTTGTGTACGCGTACGACGGCGAGGAGAAGGGATGCCGCCGGCTGCGCTTCCGGCCGAACCCCGACGATCCATCGCGGAGCATCGAGTCGCGCATCTTTCATGCCATGAGCGGGACGTTGTGGATCGACCCGCGGGCCAAGAGGCTCTTCCGGCTCGAGGGGCACGTGGACGAAAACGTGGACTTCGGGTTCGGGATTCTGGGCCGGCTCTACCGCGGCGGATGGTTCCGGTTGGTGCGGGTGCGGGTGAGCGCGACGGACTGGAAGACCGAATCGCTGGAAGTTCACATGAACCTCCGCGCACTGTTGGTGAAGACCTTCGCCCGGGACACCAGTGAGGTGCGAGGCGGCTTCGAGCCGGTCCCCGCAGGGATGAGCCTGGCGCAGGGGCTGGCGGTGCTCAACCGTTCCCACGGCCCGGCGGAGACCGGCGGCCGGGAGCAGCCGGTAGCTCGCCCCGGCGCCCTGCTCGCCCCGGCGGCGCTTGCAATGGAACGTTAATTCTTTGATTCTGCGTCTCTTGATATGGCACAAACGGGTGAGAACCGGATTAAAGGCTCGAATGTATGCTGCCGATAAATGGGCCAATGATCGGGAGCAAAGATGGAGATCAGCCCCATTCCCGCGATCCGCACCATAGCTGTGGCGAAGGTTCCCTCGGACGATGGCCAGCCGCTCGCCGTGTTCGACGTCGACCCTACGGCGCGCACAGATGGCGACCGAGAGCAAAAGGACGGGAGAAAGGCCGCTGGCGCGGAAGAGAACGATGCGGAGAGCCTCACTGCCGAGGCCGAGCCGGAGCGCAGTCCCGAAGTGTTTGAGAATCTGCCCGCAAAGCGAGTGGATTACTTCGCGTAAATCAAAGCCAGATCAGACGGTGACGTTCCCGGCGGCCGCCGCAAGGGCAAGCGGGGAGGCGGTGCGGCTGGCAAGGCGCCTTTGTTCGGCCTGCTAAGACGCGGCGGTAAGGTCCCATGCCCACGCCGTCCCGGGCCGAAAGAGCCGCATCCCGGAAGCTGATTCTGAAACACAGGATTGTCCCCGAATCCATTGTCTATTCGGACACCTTCAAATCCCGCAGTGCGCCCGCCGTGGCCGGCTTCCGGCGCCATCGCGTCAATCGCAAAGAGCTCTTCGCGGGAAAAAGGAAGAACACGGACGGCATCTGGAAATTCTCGAATCAGCCCGCCAAAAAGAGGACCTTCACATCGCGGTGGTGCGTCCGGCGGCATCCGGCACCGCAGTCTTCTTCTCATCCGCCGAGATCGATGGAGTGTCTGGAACGGGCTGCCGGGCCTGGACAACGACGAGGTCGACACGGCGGTTCATCCTGCGCCCCGCGGGGGTGGCGTTGTCGGCAATGGGCCGGTATTCGCCGTAACCGGATGCCGAAAGTCTCCTTGGGTCGAAGCCGTCGCTCACGAGAAGTTGGAGCACAGTCATCGCCCGCGCCGTGGACAGTTCCCAATTGGAGCGATACTGCCCGGAGTGGATCGGCTGGTTGTCGGAGTGCCCTTCGACGCGAATCTCCAGGCCCGGCCGCTCCAGAACCCTGGCGATGCGCTCGATCTTTTGACCGGCGCCGGGCAGCAGATCGGCGCGCCCGCTATCGAAGAAGCCGAGTTCCTTGAGGCTGATTACGAAGCCCTCCGGCGTGACCTGAAGGACGATCTCATGATTCTCAAGCTCCTTGCCGATGGCTGCTTCAAGCTGGCGGCGCAGTTGGAGCATATCCTGCACCGACCCGGCCGATGCCGGATTGTCCGGGGTGCGATCGTTCTGGACGCGGGAAGTGTTGTCGTCAGCCTGTAGAGTCGTGGTGGAGTACGGGCCGCCGCTTCCGCTTTCGTCGGCCGAGAACGCGCCAAGAGTCTGGAATCCGTTGTGAATGGCGCGCGACAGCTTCCTGACGACCTGATTGTCGCGATAGGTGGCGGCAAACAGAACGACAAAGAAGGCGAACAGAAGGGTCATGAAATCGGAGTAAGAGATCAACCAACGTTCATGGCCGGCGGGCTCGGCGGCCGCGGCATGTGTGCGTCTGCCGTGTCTCATCGCTTGGCCACCTTCGCCAGGGCAGGCCGCGGCATCGAAATCACGTACCGCTTGAGCTTCATTTCAAGGGCCCTGGGATTGACCCCCTCGATGATGGACAGAACAGCTTCCAGGGTCATTTCCTGAATGACCTGCCTTTCGCGAATCCGGATCCTGAGCTTTCCCGCCCAGGGCAGGAAGAGCAGGTTCGCCGAGGCGACGCCGTAGATTGTCGCGACAAAAGCGACGGCGATGCCTTTTCCGACTTCGTTGATGTCCTGGAGCTTCTGCATGACCTGGATGAGTCCCAGGACGGCGCCAAGAATGCCGATGGTGGGCGCGAACCCGGCGGCGGCCTCAAAGACCTTGGGGATGCGCTCGTCCTTCTCGCCGCGATAGTCGAGGTGCAGTTCCATCATCTTCCGCAATTCGGCGGCATTCACGCCGTCGATGGCCAGCATGAGGCTCTCCTTCAGAAAAGGGTCGCGGATTTTCGCCAGCTCGGCATCGAGGGAAAGGATGCCCTCCTTGCGGGCCTTGTGGGCATAGTGAAGAAGGTTCTGCACGATGGCGTCGGACTCTCCTTCGGAGTTCAGGAAGACGTCCTTGAGGTGAACGATCGCCTGCAAAACGACTCGGAGCGGGAACTGCACCATGACGGCGCCAATGGTGCCCCCGAAGACGATCAGAGCCGCGGTCGGCTGAATGACCTGGGCGATCTTCCCTCCGTCGAGGACCAGCCCGCATGCAAGTCCGGCCAGCGCGATGAGGATGCCGCCAATTGTGCTTGTGTCGAGCGATCTGCGCAGGAATCTCATCGTCGGACTTTCCTTGAGAAGAACAGATCCATGAGGCCCGAACCGAAGCGAACAAAGGGCCGGTCCCACGCCTGGACACACATCACCGTTTCATCTCCGAGACAGCCACACGCGCGCCGGCCGAACCCCAGCGATCCAGGACAATTCCCTATCGGCATCTCGGTTGGAATGTTTCAGATCCGGCGCCGGCGGGAAGGAACTCTCCCGGAGCTGGGGTTGCCGGTGAAGCGGAGCATCACCGGTGAGGCGAAGAAACGGAGATAGGCCGCAAAAAGAAATGCGATGCGCCGGGTTCTCAGACTGAAATTGTTTCCCCAACAGGCCGATTAGAGGACATGCCAATCCGCAAGACTCAGTGTGTGCCAACTTGCGAGCAGGGCCTAGAAAGCAACCGGGCCACCGTGGGATCGATAAAACAAGCGAACGGTTCCCCCGAAGGGACTGTTCAGACGCGTCCGTTTATTGAGCGGAGGCACAGTGCGCCGGTTCGAACCTCCTGGACGGAGGCGCTCGATGCACTGCAGCGTCATTTGCTCGGCTATGAAACGGCTTACAAGCAACTTGCCGAGTCGGAAGGCACATACCGGTCTCTCTTTGAGGAAGCGCCGATCGGGATCTTCCAGGCACTTCCCGACGGCCAACTCGTCCGCGTGAATTCCGAGATGGCCCGAATCCTCGGATATGAATCATCGGAGGCGTGTCTGGCGGCAGTATTGGAGGACGAGGTCCTGCAATTCTTCGATCCGAACCAATGCAACGAACGCGACACCACGACCGTGGGAAGCGACGCAGAAAGCGGCGTCGATCTGCAGATCAAGTGCCACGACGGCTCGATCAAGTGGCTGCGCATCAATGTGCGGGCCCTGAGGGCCGGCGGAGAGGTTGTGCGCTTCGAAGGGACAGCCGAAGATGTCACGGCCAGGAAGCACGCGGAGATCCGCACCGAACTCCTGGCCTACTACGATCTGTTGACCGGATTGCCGAACCGCACCCTGTTCCGCGACAAGTTCAACGAGGTGGTCTCGAACCTGAGGCAGCCAGGCGGCCAGACCGCGCTGATCCTGGTCGAATTCGACCGATTCAGAACCATCAATGACTCGCTGGGCGACCTGATCGGCGACCGGCTTCTGCAGGAGATTGCGGAGCGGATCAGGGCCGGGGCCGGGGAGAGCGGCATTGTCGCGAGGCTTGGAGGAGCGGAATTCTGCGTGCTCCTGAGCCGTTGCAGCACCTTAACCGACATCGTTGGCACAGCGGAGAGGATCCTGGACAAGCTGAGCGCGGAGTATTCGCTTCTGGGCCACGCGCTGGGCGTTTTCTGCAGCATGGGCATCAGCCTCTTCCCCAGGAACGGTGAGGATTACGAAACGCTCTTGAAGAAAGCCGACGCCGCAAAGTGCCGCGCCATGGAGGATGGAGCCAGCCGGCTCCGTTTCTTCACCGATGAAATGAACAACGAGATCCAGGCGCGCCTGAAGATGGAAAGCGGCCTGCGACGGGCCCTCGCGAAGAAGGAGCTTTATCTGGAGTACCAGCCGCAGGTGGATATCTGGACCGGGGCGGTGGCAGGACTGGAGGCGCTGCTTCGCTGGAAGAGCCCCGAGTTGGGGCTCGTGCCTCCCAGCCGATTCATCGGAGTCGCCGAGAACAGCAGCCTGATCATTCCCATCGGCGAGTGGGTACTGCGGTCCGCATGTCTGCAAGCCAAGAAATGGCAAGAGAGCGGGCTGCCGGCCGTCCCCGTGGCGGTAAATGTCTCGCCCATTCAGTTTCGCCAACAGGGTTTCTGCGAGCTGGTTCGAAGGACTCTTCGCGAGACCGGGTTGGAACCGGAGTATCTCGAGCTGGAACTCACGGAGAGCCTGCTGCTGACCAACGCGGACCTCACGGCTTCGATCATGGCGGAGCTCAGGGCGATGGGAGTCACGCTTACGATCGACGACTTCGGGACAGGGTACTCGAGCCTGGGATACCTGAACCAATTCAAGGTTCACCGGCTGAAGATCGCGCAAGCGTTCATCAAGGATGTATCCACCGATCCCGACGATGCGGCCATCACGATCGCCATCATCAAGATGGCCAAGGCGATGAACCTGTCGGTGCTTGCCGAAGGAGTCGAAACCGAAGAGCAGTTGCTGTTCTTGAAGGCGCAGAATTGCCCGATGATTCAGGGCTTCTATTTCAGCAAGCCGGTTGCGGTGGAGGAAGTGGATCGTCATCTGCGGACCGGTTTTGGGCGCCTGCTGCCGATGGCGGCCGATTGCGCCGGCCAGGAACGCACCAATTCGGCCCGGAAGGCCCGCTGTGCCTAGATCCCGCGGTTGCCTATCGCCGGCCGGGACCGGCCGTATCCACGCCCAGATGAGGGATTTGCGCTGGAAAATCGTCCGGCAGGTGCCGATAGGAATTGGACGAATCGATCTTCTCGCGGCAGTTCGCCGAGGGTCGAGCCAGGCGCGTGATTCGCTGGTGGGGCACTAAGCATGTTCGTCATTATCGGAATCCTCGCTGTCTTTGCGGCGATACTCGGCGGCTTCCTCATGGAAAAGGGGCCGCTGCTCGTGCTCATGCAGCCTTCCGAGTTCCTGATCATCGGCGGGGCGGCCTTGGGCACGTTGCTTTCGGCCAACCCGCTTTTTGTGTTGAAGAAGATCGCGGCCGGCGTGATTCGGATTCTGAAAGGCACACACTATTCAAGACAGCAATACCTCAATTCGCTCCGGATGATGTTCCTCCTGTTCAACAGGGCACGCAAGGAGGGGTTGGCGGGAATCGAAAACGATATCGAAACGCCGGGGAAAAGCCCGATCTTCTCCAAGTTCCCCGATTTCGTCAATAACCACCACGCTCGGGACTTCGTCTGCGACACCATGCGCATGGCGATCACCGGAGGCACCGGGGCCTTCGATCTCGACCAGATGATGGAACTCGACATGGACGTGCATCATGTCGGGGAATCGCAATCGACAGCTGCACTGACCACGCTGGCCGATTCCTTGCCCGGCCTGGGGATCGTTGCCGCTGTGCTCGGTGTAGTGGTGACCATGTCGGCGCTCGGAGGTCCGCCGGAGGAGATCGGGCAAAAGGTGGCGGCAGCGCTGGTGGGAACGTTCTTGGGAATCCTACTTTGTTACGGAGTCGTTGGTCCCCTGGCCGCGAACCTGACGAAGCTGGTCGAAGACGAGCACGCCTACTACCACGTACTGCGCGTCGTGATGCTGGCCTTCATCAAGGGCATGTCTCCGTCTCTGGCGGTCGAAATGGGCCGGCGGGCGATCCCGGAGCACGTACGCCCGAGCTTCCAGGAAGTTGAGAAAGCCTGCCGCCAGAAGGACGCGCCGGCCGCTGCCGCTGCTGCTGCCGCCTAGAGAGAATCGGGAGGGCATGAATTTTGGCCACCGGACAAGAAACCATCATCATCAAGAAGAAGGCGTCGCACGGCGGCGGCCACGGCGGAGCGTGGAAAGTAGCGTACGCCGACTTTGTGACGGCAATGATGGCGTTGTTCATTGTCCTGTGGTTGCTGAACACCAGCAAACAGGTCCAGGAGGCGGTGGGAGGCTATTTCAAGGATCCCCGGGGCACCTCGAAAATGGTGGGAACGAATCGGAGCGGCGCCGAGAACGTTGCGCCCTTGAAGAAGCAAGACATGCAGAAACTGAAAGAGGAGCTTCTGCAGTCGATTCACCATCTCGATCAGATGGACAAGCTGAAGAGTCAGATCGAGATCACGATCACTCCGGAGGGATTGCGGATCGAGCTGATGGAATCGGACAAAGGTACTTTCTTCGAACTGGGAAGCACGAAGCCGACACCGGCGCTGGTGGAACTGCTACAGGTTCTTTCGCGGGAGCTTGGCCAGTTGCCGAACCAGGTCTCGATCGAGGGGCACACAGACTCCAAGCCGTTTTCCGGGCGCAACGACTACGACAACTGGGATCTTTCGACCGACCGGGCGAACCAAGCGCGGAAGCTGATGCAAGCGGAGGGGATTCGGCCAGGGCAGGTGTCGCAGGTGCGAGGTTTCGCCGATCAACGCCTGAAGCTGCCAGATAAGCCGGAGGACGCCTCCAATCGGCGCATTTCCCTCATCGTTCAGTACGTGGTCCAGAACGGATCCGAAGTCGCGCCGTTCTTGCCGAGCGTAGGAACCACCCAGCATCCCGGCCAGAACTAACAGCGGGAACGGGCCGGGGCGGAGTGCTAGTCGTTGACAGTCAGGCTGGTGCACGGCCGCGGGCCGGTCACCAGTGTGACGAATCGGGCGACGGCCTCTCTTTGTTCGTTCGACTCGTAGATGAACTGCACGGCGTCACAATCCGGCTCGCAGCGAGCCACCCGGACAGGTATCTCCAGGCTCAGGTTTTCGTAACTGAGATCCACCGTGCCACTTGAGCCGGGAGAGACCGGCTCACGGAACTCGACCTTCATGCCGTCGATGCTAATTTCCTTGCAGCGGCCAGGCTGCTTCGAGTCCCCCTGCGTCAACAGGATGGGAAGATCGATCGGAATGCGTGGAACGCGATAATCAAATCTCCTCATGTTCTCCCAGTCTATGAGCGTCGATTCGGCAAGCGTGCTATTCGCGGCGTTCGAGCCCTGCAACCTATCGGCGGATCCCGCAAGATGCTCCAGATGTCATGAATTGTACCTGCAACCCTGCCGGAACCTGCCGAGTTGATGCAGACGATCCTGCTTAAGTTGGTTCCCCCTTCGACGCGGGAATAGTTACGATAGTCATATTACCAGCCGAAATCGGTATTGCTCTGTAGTATTCTGAGACGGCGATGCGTGAACCGTGTCACGACTTTGGTTTCTAATCAACTACTAACTTGGTTCCTCTCGACCCATGGGTGATTTTCCTGGCGCACAGAACGATGACATCGTTTTCCTAAACGAATACTACGAAAGCTAGCTGCGCTCCTTTGCAGCCCAATATGAATATGAACGAAACGAGCTTTTTGCCCCTCGAATCTGCCTTGGAAAATGTTTCAATCGACAGATCGGCGCCGCAGGCCCCAGATTCGCAACCGGGGGCAGGGGAAAACAAAGGGACTGCGGGGCGGTACATCCTCGTCGTCGAGGACGACAACGCGCTTTCAGGGTTCCTGAGCGAGGAACTTCGCGCCCAGGGATTCCTGGTGGAACAAGTGTTCGATGGCGAAGCCGCCCTCCATGCGCTGACGGGAAAGCGGCGCTACGATCTTCTGATCCTCGACCTCAATCTGCCAAGGCTCGACGGCATCAGCCTGATGCGGCAGATTCGGCCCGTGCACAGCCGTCTGCCCATGCTCGTGCTCACGGCGCGCAACCGAGTGGAAGACAAGGTGCACGCCCTCGAGAGCGGAGCCGACGACTGCATCACGAAACCGTTTTCCCTTGTCGAGCTCCTGGCCCGCGTTCATGCCCTGCTGCGGCGCAACTCCGGGCTGATCCCGAATTGCTCAACCATCGGCGACCTGGTCATGTACCGGGATGAGCGCCGTGTCGAGCGGAATGGGCGCCGGATCGAACTCACTCCCCGTGAATTCGCCATCCTCGATGTACTGATGCGAAACGCAGGCCATCCGGTTTCGCGGGCGACCCTGCTCGAAGAAGTCTGGAACATGTCGTCGCAGTCCCCTACCAACATCGTCGACGTCTACATGAAGTACGTCCGCGACAAGATCGACCTTCCCGGAGACACCAAGCTGACTCACACCGTGCGCGGATTTGGATATGAATTGCGTGTTGCCTAGAGAGTTGCCGGCTGAAACGGACTCGGCCCAGGCGGATGCCGGCGGGCAAGCGCGGCTCTGCGAGGATCTGGGAAACGGCCTGCACGCAATGGCGCAGCCGCTGGCCGTGCTGCGCGGCGCGCTTGGAGCCCTCGCGATGCGGGGACGCGTCGCAGCCGATTCAGGCCGGTACCTGGAAATGTCGATCCAGCAGGTGGAACGCCTATGCAGCACGATGAACCGACTATCGGGCCTGCTGGACGCGCACCAGTCCGGAGCCGCCCGCACAAAAGTGAATCTCTGCGAGCTTATCGGGTCGCTGCTGGAGAGCGACGGCTTCATTCCGCGGGAATCCGGTGTGCGGATTGCGGCAGCAAGACCCGGCCGGCACGTCCATGTTGCCGGAGATCCCGTCCGGACGGAGCAGGCAATCCGGGCTGCATTGACGGCGGCGATGGCCCTTGCATCGCACGGTGACGTTCTTCACGTTGGCGTGGCGCCCGGCGATGGCTTCGCGCATCTGACGGTCGAAAACAGGAACAGCAGAGGCAGGACTTTGAATTCCAGCGACCGCCTTCAACTGTCGCTGGCCGAAGCGAATATCCGGAGCCAGCAGGGTCTCTACGAGTGCGTCGAGGACCCATTTCGCGTTTCGATCAAGCTGCCCTTGCACGACGAGCAAGGGCCGGACACAAAAACACTCCCCGACCGAACTTCACTACAAGGAATCGATCACAATTTGCTTACCGAATGCGGGCCCCTTGAATCTTAGGCATAGACAGGCGACTGACCCCCCATGGCTACTGCGGCTAGAGAATTTGTGCGGTTTGAAGACCGAGTTCCCATCGACGTCTTCGTTGTGAGTCCGAACCTAAAACTCCGCGACGAGCTCCGCGAAAAGCTGTGTCTTCCGCGTTGGCGCTTGCTCGAGGCGAGCGGCGGCGCAGAGGCCTTCGCGAAGCTCAGGGAGCATGGCGAAGAGGAGACGGTGCTTCTTCTCGATCCGCAACTGCCCGACCTCAACCCGGCGGAGTTCGACCGCATCGTCCGGGACCGGTTTCCGAACACGCAGATTCTAGTGCTGAATTCCCACACCGGCCAGCTATTGATCGGGACCGCATCGCCGACCCCGGTCTCGAGGCGGCTGGCGGAGGCCGTGAACCGCAGTGCGCCGTTTCTGGCAAGCTCGCGCTCCTCCTCCGACGCCGACCACAAAGCGCCCATCCAGTTCGAGGGAAAGCTCAGGCTGCGGAGCATGGTGGGCGACTCGGAGCCGATGCAGCGGACGTATGCATTGACGCGCATGGTCGCGGCCCGCAACACCACGGTGCTGGTGACCGGAGAAAGCGGTACCGGCAAGGAGATGATCGCGCAGGAAATTCACCTGATCAGCGAGCGGCGGAACCGGCCGTTCGTGGTGGTGAATTGCTCGGCGATCCCAGAGACGCTGCTGGAAGCGGAGCTCTTTGGCTACACCCGCGGGTCGTTCACCGGGGCGGTCCAGTCGCGCATCGGCCGCATCCACTCCGCGCATGGGGGCACCCTGTTCCTGGACGAAATCGGCGACATGCCGTTGTCGCTGCAGGGCAAGATCTTGAGGTTCCTGGAGCAGGGAGAGGTTCAGCGCCTGGGCGGCAACGACAATCTGAAGGTCGACGTCCGGGTGATCGCGGCGACCAACGCGGAGCTGAAGACGCGGGTTTCGCAGCAGCAATTCCGCGAGGATCTTTTCTACCGTCTCGCCGTCTTTCCCATCCATCTGCCGCCATTGCGCGAGCGCTTGAGCGACATCGAGGATCTGGCCGTCTTCTTCATCGCGAGATTCCATCCGCGGGCTTCGCTGAGCCGCGATGCGCTGCACGTCCTGATGCAACACAGTTGGCCGGGCAACGTGCGTGAGCTGCGGAACGTGATCGAGCGCGCCACAATCCTGGTTGGCGGCGGAGACGAAATCAAGCCCGAACACGTCATTTTGTAGTGCCCCGGCCCACTTTGGGCAGCCTATCCCGGTTTGGCACTCATCGTGCATGTCAGATAGGCAAATGCTGCCGAGTTCTCATGTCGTTCCAATAATGGGCCTGTCTGTGGAGGCCGAACCCAGCCCGCAATCGCTGGCGGACGCCTTCTCGGAATTCATCGCCGCCTCGTCGGTTCTCGAGGCTTCCTATCGCGATCTTCAACAAGAGGTTTCCAACCTCAGCTCGGAACTCTGCGAGCGCAACGCGGAGCTAACGCGAAGCCTGGAAGAGAACGATCGCATGCGCGCGGCATTGCAACAGATGCTCGACTCCATGCCCTGCGGTGTCCTGGTCCTCGACCAGGCCGAGCGGATTGCGATGATCAATCCCGAGGGACGGAGGCTGCTGGATCTGAGGAGAGCGTATGTCGGCAGCCTGCACGAGCTCTCCCGGACCAGCAAGGTGGACTTCGAAGCGCTGGCCATGAATCCCGACGGCGGTTTCGACAGCGAGGTCTGCATCGAGACCGACAGCGGAAGCCGCTGGCTGGCGATCAGCCACCGGGACCTTGCCCCAGCGGCTGCGATCGAGCCTTCATCCGACGAGGCCGACGAACTGCAGAGCATATGGATCCTCCGCGACATTACAGCCAACAAGCAGGCGGAGCAGGAGCGGGAAGCGACACGGCGCGCAACGGCGCTGGCGGAGATATCGACGATCCTCGCCCATGAAATTAAGAATCCATTAGCGAGCATGGAGCTGTTTGCCGGGCTGATCGAACAGGAACCCGGCGACGCCCCCCAGTGGATCTCGCATCTGCGCGCCGGCATCCGCACGCTCTCCGGCACCGTGAACAACGTGCTCAGTCTCAACGGCGAGGGAAAACCGCCCCTCACACTGCTTTCTCTCGCGGAATGCGTCGAGAGCGGTGTGGAGTTCGTGAGGCCGGTTGCCGATCAGGCCGGGGTGGCGCTTTCCGTCGATACCGATGAAGCCACGCCCCAGGTGATGGGGAATGAAGGCGCCATCCGCCAAATCGTGCTCAACATCGTCTCGAACGCAATCCGCCACACACCGGCGGGTGGCAGCGTGGAAGTTTCGACGCGAGCAGCGAATCAGGCCAAAGCCAGCGCCGCGCTGGTGAGGATCAAGGACACCGGTTGCGGAATGTCCGGCAGCGTCCAGGACCGTATCTTCGACGCCGGCTTCAGTGTGACGGGTGAGACTCCCGGGCTGGGACTCGCCGTCTGCAAGCGGCTCATGACACAGCTTGGCGGCAAGATCCGGGTCGCGAGCCGCGTGAACGAAGGGACCACATTCGAGTTGGAGTTTCCGGCCATATGACCAGGGATGAATCGCTAGCAGTGATGGTGGTTGACGACGAGCCGGGAATCCGCACGGCGCTGCGCGCCAATTTTCTCCGCCACGGATGGCGCGTCGAGACGGCGTCGGGCGTGCGCGAAGCGATCCGCAACGTCGGGGACCGGACGTTCGACCTCGTGGTCACCGATATGCGCATGCCGGACGGCACGGGTATAGAAGTGATGCGCGCCGTACGGAAGGCGTCACCGGAAACCGCGGTCATTCTCCTCACCGCTTACGGCTCGGTGCCGGACGCAGTGAGCGCGATGCGCGACGGAGCTCTCGACTATTTGACCAAGCCCATTCCATTCGACCGCCTGCAGGCAACCGCCGCGCAGGTGATGAGCCGCGCCAAGCAGGCGGCATCGATGGAGGGGCTCGCGGCCGGAGATATCGTCGGCCGGTCTCCGCTCCTGCTTCGCGCGCTGCAACGGGCGCGAGCCGCAGCCGCGGCCGGCGCGGACGTTCTGATCGAGGCGGAAAGCGGAACCGGCAAGGAGCTGCTCGCCCGGTACATCCACGATTCAAGCGAGCGGAGCAGCAAGCCGTTCGTCGCGGTGAATTGCGCGGCGGTTCCGGAGACTCTGCTCGAGAGCGAGTTGTTCGGGCACGGGCGCGGGGCTTTTACCGGAGCCGTCGCAAACCGGTCGGGCAAGTTCGAGCTGGCGGACGGCGGAACGATTCTTCTGGATGAAATCGGAGAGATGCCGCTGAATCTGCAGCCGAAGCTTTTGCGGGTTCTGCAGGAGCGTGAGTTCGAGAAGCTTGGCGAAGGATCTCCGGTCCGCGTCGACATCCACGTGATCGCCACGACCAACATCTCCCTGACGGCGATGGTGGAACGGGGCCAGTTCCGGGCCGATCTGTTCTACCGGTTGAATGTCATTCCGCTTTCGCTTCCGGCCCTGCGCGAACGGCGCGAGGACATCGGCCTTCTGGCGCGCCACTTCGCGGAGAGATTCGCGGCGCAGCACGGGTCGCCGGCGCCGCGCCTGCACCCGGGTTTCATCGAGCGCCTGGAGGCGCACGACTGGCCCGGGAACGTGCGCGAGCTGGCCAACTTCATGCGCCGGGTCCTCGCCTTGAGCCAGACGCTGGACATCGACGCAGGCTGCTTCGAGATGGAGTTTCACGGCCACTCCGGGCCGCTGAAGGCGACGCAATCATCGGTCCCGCCCCAAGTGGCGGCGGGGACGCCGATCTGGCAGGTCGAGAAACTGCATCTCGAAAAGACGCTGGAGCTGACCGCCGGCAACCGGACCCACGCCGCGGAGATGCTCGGAATCAGCCTACGCACGCTGCGCAACAAGATCCGGGAATACGGATTGCCGCCAAGGAGGTACGCATAGCATGACGTCGATCACGCCATTGATGAACCTGCTTCAGGGGTATCTGAAGGTGGTGTCGAATCGCCAGGAACTGGTGGCCTCGAACATCGCCAACGCCGACACGCCGGGCTATCACACCAAGGACATCAACTTCCAGGCCGCGATGCAACAGGCGCTGAACGAGGGGGGCCAGGTCCAGCTTGAACCCGCGTCCACCGAGGTGGAGGGATTGCCGGAGCGGCCCGACGGAAACAACGTGAACATCGATCGCGAAAGTCTCCTGCTGGGAGAGACGCAGCTTCAATACAAAATGGGCGTGCAACTTATCAAGGAGGAGTTTCACCGCGTGCTGATCGCGATTAAGGAGGGAAGCTAATCATGGGCGTGTTTGACATGCTGAGCATCAGCGCTTCCGCTTTGTCCGCTGAGAGGCAGCGGGCGGAAGTGACATCGGCAAACCTGGCCAACGCCGAAACCACGCACACCGATTCGGGCGGCCCCTACGTGCGGAAGGAAGTGGTTTTCAGGGCGACGAATTCCTCGTCCTTCAGCACGGTCCTCAACCGCATGGGGCACTTCGGAGGGGCGCCCGCTGGTTCGGTGCAAATGACCCAGGTCGTGGAGGACACCACGCCGCCGGTGATGCACTACGAGCCCGGGAATCCCGATGCCGACAAGGACGGCATGGTGGCGTATCCGGCGATCAACCCAGTCACTGAAATGGTCGACCTGATGGGAGCGGTGAGGTCCTACCAGATGAACGCATCGGCGGTCTCTGCGGCCAAGCAGATGATTCAAGATTCGATCGATATCCTCAAATCCTCATAGCCAAGGAGCAGCACAATGAGCAACGTCACCTTCAGTCCCATCCCGAGCGCAACCATCCCGGATCTGCCGAAACTGGACAGCAGCCTGGGGAACTCCACCGGCGATAGTTTCGCGTCGGTGCTGTCGGACGCCGTTCACAAGGTGGACCAGCTTCACGATGCCGCAGCGACACAGGTGGGCAATCTGCTGCGCGGTGGAGGAGGAGACCTGAACGATGTGATGATCGCCGTGGAAAAGGCGGACGTGTCGTTCCAATTGATGATGCAGGTGCGGAACAAGATCGTCAGCGCTTACCAGGATATCGAGAAGATGCAGTTCTAGGATTGGTAAACGATGCCAAACATACTCGAACAACTGAAGCAGTTCTGGTCGAGCCGCAGCGGCCGGCAAAGGGCGTATCTGCTGACCGGCGCCGGCGGCACTGTCTTGCTGCTCATGGTCTTTGCGCGTCTGCTGGCCACGCCCGACTACAAACCGCTGTACCAGGATCTGGATCCGGCCGACGCGCAGGCGCTGGCGACGCAACTGGATGCGCAGAACATCCCGCACCAGATCAGCGCGGACGGAAAGGCGGTCAGTGTCCCCTCCGACAAATTGGACATGGCGCGCATGCAGACGGCCTCAAAGGGACAGCCGCACAGCGGGCGAATGGGATTCGAGCTCTTCGACAAAACCTCCTGGGGCCAGACCGAGTTCGACGAGAAAGTGGCCTACCAGCGCGCCCTGGAAGGAGAGCTGGAACGGACCATCGAAACGCTTTCCAACGTTGAGCAGGCGCGGGTCCATCTGGTGATGCCGAGCGACTCGGTGTTCCTGGACCGGCAGCGCGGCGCGAAGGCGTCGGTGATCCTGAAGCTGCGCGGCAACGGCCTCTCGAAGGATGCCGTGCCGGCGATCGCGCGCCTGGTTTCCGGGGCGGTGGACGAATTGAAGCCGGAAGACGTCTCCATCATCGATGCCGACTCCGACCGGGCCCTGGGCCTTGGACAATCGGGTCCCAACGGCGACGGAGACGTGGAGGAGCGGCTGACGGAACGCCTGATCAACACACTGGAGCCTGTCGTGGGAACCAATGCCATCCGGGCGAGCGTCAATGTGGAGTACGATCAGGGCTCGACCGATTCGAACGAAGAAAAGTACGACCCCACGGTGAGCGCGCTGCTGAGCGTTCAAAGAACGGAGGACGTGGCGGGCGGCTCGCCGATCCCTGCAGGAGTCCCGGGAACCGCGAGCAACATTCCGGTGGCAAAACCGGAGAAGCCGGGCAATAACGGAACGGCGCAGAACGGCGTAACCACCGCGGCGGCGGTTGGCGCGCCCATGCAGAGCGGCTCGCAATCGTCGAAGACAGAGAGCGCGCAATATGGAGTGAACAAAACGATCGTGCACACGATCACTCCGGCGGGACGCATCCAGAGGGTCAGCGCCGCGATTCTGGTTGACGACGCGGTTGTCAAGACGGTTCACGACGGCAAGACCACGGTGAACCGGCAGAAGAGATCGCCGGACGAGTTGAACAGAATCCGGCAGCTTGCGGAAGCCGCGATCGGCTTCGATGCGAAACGCGGCGACACCATCAGCGTGGAGAACCTGTCGTTCGACACGGCCCCGGCGGAATCGGATGCGCCGGCGGCAAAATGGACGGTTCAGGTGCAGAAGACAGTTTCAGACTATTCGCCGCTTCTGCGGCCGTTGTCGGTCATCGTGCTTTTCCTGCTGGCTTACGTCCTGATGCTGCGGCCCATGCAGAAACATGCGCTCAGCCGCAATGAGCTGAATGCGGGTCTCCAACCTGCCTTGGCCACGGCGGCCGCCCAGGCGCTCCCGGCCGGGGCCCCGGATTCGATCGAGACCAGTCGGCGGGCAGCGCAGTTGAAAGAACAGACCTCTGAGCTGGCAAAACACAGCCCACTGAATACAGCGCGGGCAATGCAGGCGTGGATGCGGGAGGACCAGGGATGAACGCGCTCGAGCGCACATCGCGCGGCGGCACGCGAAAGGCCGCGATTCTACTGTCGATGCTCGGCGAGGCGGAGGCCGCGGCCATCCTGCGCAATCTGTCGAGCAGCGATCTCGACCGCGTGACTGCGGAGGTCGCAAGCCTGCCTCGCGTTCCGGTCGAACTGACGCTGCAGGTGCTCGAGGAATACAAGGAGATGATGGCGGCGCAGGAATACATGGCGGTCGGGGGCCAGGATGTCGCGACCCGGCTGCTGGTGAAGGCTTTCGGCGAAAACGGCGCAAAGACCGTGGCGCAGCGCCTGAGCCAAAGCGACGACGGAGCCAGCGTCAACCTGGATGCGCTGAGAAGAGCCGAGCCGGGAAAGGTGGCTAGGTTCCTGGCAGGCGAGCAGGCACAGACGCAAGCGCTGCTTCTGGGGCATCTCGACGCCAGGCAGGCGTCGGGATTGCTGATGAAGCTCGAACCGGGAGATCGCGCCGAATGCGTCAAGCGCATGGCGACCATGGGGCAGTTCTCCACCGAAGCGGCGGCAAAAGCATCCAGAGTCATCAATCGCCGCTTCAGTTCGGCCAGCGATCAAACCAAGCGCTCGAGCTCCGAATCCACCAATCTTGCCGACCTGATGAACCACCTGGAGCCGGCGGCGGCCCGCGAAATCCTCGACACGATCGAAACCGAAGAGCCAACGCTGGCCATCAAGATCCGCGACATGATGTTCACGTTCGAGAACTTCCTCGAGGTGCCGGAGCCGGATTTGCGCGAACTCGTCAACTCGATCGACAAAAAGACGCTGATGGTCGCCCTCAAGGGAGCGAGCGACGATTTGCGAACGCACATCTACCGCACCATGTCGTCGCGCGCCGTGGACATGATGAAAGAAGACTCCGAGATGATGGGGCCGGTCCGCAGCAAGGATGTCGCCAAGGCTCAAGGCGAGATGATCGCGTTCGCACGCAAGCTCGAAGCCGAAGGGAAGATCGTACTCAGGACTCAGGGGGATGACGAGTATGTCCTCTAGCACAGCAGTCCCGGCTCCCGTGGCGACGCTGCAATACCGCGACATCTCGGGCAACCGGGGCCGAGAAGCCGATGCGCCTTCGCCGGGAAGCGAGGCCGGAGCGGATTCGCGGTGGGCGCGGAGATCCGTGGACCTGACCGAGGCGGAACTGGCGGAGAAGATCGCCCGCGAGCGGACGGATGCCGTGAGCGAAATGGAGCAGAGGCTGCGCAGGGAGTACGAGCAGAAGCTGCTGGCCGCGCGCGCCCCGATCGCCGCCGCGATTACCGGTTTCGAGGAACAGCGCGACCAGTACTTCGCGCAGGTCGAGGCGGAAGTCGTCAAGCTCGCGCTGGCGATTGCGGCGAAGATCCTCCACCGCGAAGCGCAGGTCGATCCCATGCTGGTGGCGGCGCTGGTGCGGCTGGCGATGGAGAACATGCGCGAGGGGTCCAGCGTGACGATTCGCGTCAGCCCGGGAAAGGGCGAGCCCTGGAGGCAGTACTTCGCGGGCTCAACCACCGTGTCGCGCGTGGAAGTGGCCGAGGACCCGCAGCTCAACGGCCAGGATTGCGTCGTTGAAACCGAGCTTGGCTCCGCAGACTTCGGCCTGGACAAGCAGTTGAAAGAGGTCGAACAGGGCTTCTTCGATCTTTTGGCGCTAAGACCCACGAAACAATGAGTCGCGCACTTCTAGCACCGTACACGCACTACCTGCGCACCGGCTCCACGTTGCGCTGGCGGGGGCGCGTCAATCAGGTGGTCGGCAATCTGATCGAATCGGACGGGCCCTTCTGCTCCGTAGGAGAATCCTGCGAGATTATCGGGAACGGCGGACGGAGCTACCCCGGAGAGATCGTTGGATTCCGCGGCTCGACCATGCTGGCCATGGCCGCCGATCAGCCGCAAGGCATCCGCTTTGGCGATCAACTGGTGACTTGGGGGGCGCGTCCATCGATCCGGGTCGGACCGGAGATGCTGGGGCGGGTGATCGACACATCGGGAAACCCACTGGATGCAAAACCGGAGTACAGGGCCAGACATTCCGTCTATCTGGATGGGTCGGCGCCGTTGCCCCTGGAGCGGGTTCCGATCCGCGAGCCGCTCAGTTGCGGCATTCGCGCCATCGACGGTCTGCTCACCTGCGGCCGGGGGCAGCGCGTGGGCATCTTCGGAGGCAGCGGCGTGGGCAAGAGCACGCTGATCGGAATGATGGCCAAGGGAACCGCCGCGGATATGACGGTGCTGGCGCTGGTGGGCGAGCGCGGGCGCGAGGTCGGCGAGTTTCTCGAGATCCTGGGAGAAGAAGGGCTGCGTCGGGCAGTGGTTGTCGTCTCCACATCGGACCAGTCGCCGCTTCTCCGCATCCGGGCCGCCTTGGCTGCAACCGCAGTCGCGGAACATTTCGCCAGCCTGGGGAAGAACGTGCTCCTCATCGTCGACTCGCTCACGCGGTTCGCCATGGCGCAGCGGGAGATCGGGCTGGCCGCAGGCGAGCCGCCCACGGCAAAGGGATACACCCCGTCGGTGCTGAACATGCTGGCCCGGCTTGTAGAGCGGACCGGAAACTTCTCCCAAGGCAGCATCACGGCCTTCTATACCGTCCTAATGGAAGGCGACGATCAGCAGGATCCGGTCGTCGATACTGCCCGATCGCTTCTCGACGGCCATGTGCTGCTGGACCGGAATCTGGCGTTCCGGAACCACTACCCGCCGATCTCGATCCTGGAGAGCGTCAGCCGCTTGATGACCAGCACGGTCTCGGATCAGCATCTTGCCAAAGCCAACACCCTGCGTTCGCTGATGGCGGTATACAGCCGTTCCGAGGATCTGATCCGGATCGGCGCCTATCAGAAGAACTCCGACCCGGTTTTGGACCGGGCCATCGAGCACATGCCGGCGATCGACAACTTCCTGAAGCAGAAGCCCGACGAGTTCTCAACGATCGACGAGACCATCGAGCAGCTTCTCGCTCTGCCAGCCTAAAGGCCGCAACGAAGATTCAATTCATTGACAGAGGAACTCCGCCGTGCCGTTTCGATTTCCGCTCGCCTCGGTTCTTCGCTTCAGAGAGAGCGTGGAGAAGCGCGAGGAAACCGCACTCCAGAAGGCGCAGCTTGAGGTCGCGCGCGTCCAGCACAAGCTCGACGAGCTGACGGACGAGCTGGCGAAGGCGCGCGAGGAGCGGGAACGAGCATTGCGGCAGGCGATTCCGGCCGCCCGCCTGCAGATAATGCAGGCCAAAATCGACGCCGCCGAAGAAGCGAGGCAGGCCCTTACCGGCACACTCGAGAAAGTACGGCGGCAGCGCGACGCACAAATGAAGGTCTACATGACCGCTCACAGCGGACGCCGGATGCTCACAGACCTACGGACGCAGCAGAAAAACGAATACGAGCAGGAGCAACTGCGGATCCTGCAGAAGACGCTGGACGATATCGTTGCTGCCCGCTGGCAGAGAAGCTAGACGCAGCGTCGCATTCGTTTTGGCGGCCCGCGATGATGGATCGCGGACCGCTCTCTTGTTTGGGGATTCGCTGCCGTCGACTGAGGGGCCGACCCGGCAAACATTGCCTAGCGAAACCGGCAACCATTGCCCGGCTGCCTACCTGGGGTCCGCGCACCAAGAGACGCCGCATCTGTAAACGCAACAAAATGAGCAGCGTGACGGGGCCCCAGTGCGCATGAATGGAGGCCGATTTCTGGCTGGCGGCGTGCAGCGAATGGGGCGTGCGTATTGCCTTCAAAGCCGATGCCGCCGCATCGACGCCGGCCGCCACCAGCGCGAAACCGTACGGCGTGTCGTTTCTGGATCTGCTCACGCAAGCGGCGAGCGACGCGATCCCGGGGCTGAGCCCCACGAGCGCAAATGTGCAGGGCCAGGCGGGCGGCAATTCCGATCAAGACGGCTCGGACCAGAGCGATGGCTCGCCGGCCGCGCCGCCGCGGCAGCAGACAAGCGGCGTCAAGCAAACGGAGACTGACTCCGGCACGGCAGCGATTGCGGGGGCAGTCAGCCTGGGACAATTGAACGGCCGGACCGCAGACGCTTCTCTCATGAAGGCAGCACAACCCGGCGGATATTCGAAACTGACGAACGGATCGCCGGTCAGGTCGCAACGGACGCCGTCGTCCACCGGACAGTCAGAAACGGCACAAGCGGGACAGAAGACGGCGCCGGCGGCCGAGTCCCAGAACTCCGATGCGATCCAGGCCGCGATCGATCAGGCTTTAGCAGTGCAACAAGCCGTGAATCCGCAGCCGGTCTTGGTTCCAGCGGCTCCGGCCGGCCAGGCATCTGCGGCGAGCGCCGATTCGTCCCATGATTCAGCGGCAACGGAAACCGGTTCCGTCGACGGCATTTCGGGCGATGGGAAGTGGGACGCAGCCTCCCAAGGTGTGCTCGCAACAACCGCTGAGTCCGCAGCACGGCAAACGCAGACAAGTTCGGTGCAGCCGCTGCAGATCGCGGGAGCCTTTTCTACCAGCAACGGTTCTGAAGTAGAGTCGCAGGAAACAGCCGCGCAACCGGCGGTCGCCGCAGTCCCCCAGTTCACAGCCCGGCAAACGCAGACCAGTTTTGTGCGGACCGCGCAAACCGCCGAAGCCCTTCCCGCTGGCAGCGGCTCTGACGCAGAGATGCAGGGAGCCGGCTCGCAATCTGCGGACGTCACGGCTTTCCAGTCCATTGCGCCGGAAGCGCGGACGGGTTCCGTGCAGACCAGCGAAACCTCTCGTATGAGCAGCTTTGACGCGGCGAGTCAGGCAGCCGCCTCGCGACCTGCGGACACTACGGCTTTCCAATCTGTGACGCTGGAAGCGCAGACAGGTTCCGTGCAGACCAGCGAAACCTCTCGTATGAGCGGCTTTGACGCGGCGAGTCAGGCAGCCGGCTCGCGACCTGCGGACACTACGGCTTTCCAATCTGTGACGCTGGAAGCGCAGATAGGTTCCGTGCAGACCAGAGAAGCCTCTCGCATGAGCAGTTTTGACGCGGTGAGTCAGGGAGCAGGCTCGCAACCTGTGGACGTTACGGCTTTCCAATCCGTGACGCCGGAAGCGCAGACAGGTTCCGTGCAGACCAGAGAAGCCTCTCGTATGAGCAGCTTTGACGCGGCGAGTCAGGCAGCCGCCTCGCGACCTGCGGACACTACGGCTTTCCAATCTGTGACGCTGGAAGCGCAGACAGGTTCCGTGCAGACCAGCGAAGTCTCTCGCATGAGCAGCTTTGACGCGGCGAATCAGGCAGCCGCCTCGCAACCCGCGGACGTTGCTGGAATCCAGTCCGCTGCGCCGGAAGCGCAGGCAAGTTCCGTCCAAACCGTGCAGACTGCGGCGGCCTCTTCCATCAGCAGCAGGTCCGGCGTCGAGAGGCAGGGGACCGCCTCACAACCCGCCGCGACCACCACGTTTCAGTCCGCAGCCCGGCAAGCGCAGACAGAGGTAGCGGACTCCTTGCTGGTTGCGGAACTCCAGGCAGCGCAGGCAACGACAAAGGCGGCTACGACAGAGGATCCGGGGAAGGGACCCGACGGATCGACGGTTCCGGCTGCGGCATCCGCGACGCAGAAGAATGCTGCAGCGAATGGCACCTTTCTCCTGAGCACGCTGCTTCCCCAGGTGAGCGGCGCGAGCGCCTACGCAAGCAAGACCGGAAAATCTCAGGCTGCTGGCGCGACATTCAGCGCGAGCTCGGCGGGAGTGATCGCAGCGGGCGATACGAGTGCGCCGAAGACCGGCGCCGCGAAAGATGCAGGCACAGCGCCGCAGAGCGTTCAGACCGGCATCCAGCCGGCGCGACACACGGATGCAGGAGTCTCGCAAACGATGGCGGCGACAGCGGGAACCGTGCAAAGCGGTACGCAGCAATCGACCGCGTTCGTTGCCCATGTGGCCGCCGGCCAGACCGGTCAAGAGCACGTCTCGCAGGGCAGCAGCGATGCAACGCCGATCCGCAGCGGAGCGGCAGCAGATCTGCATTCCGACCAGGTCAATGACGGTGTCGCGAACGGAACGTCCGCGATCAATACCGCGCGGGTGATCCAAAGCATGAGCGAGTCGGAGATGCGCGTTGGCATGCATACCAGCGAATTCGGAGGCATCGCCATCCGCACGACGGTCTCGCAGCAACAGGTGCAGGCTCAAATCTCGGTGGATCACGGTGAGCTGGGAAACGCAATCTCGGCGCACATTCCGTCGGTCCAGGCGAAGCTGGGAAGCGATCTGGGACTGCACGCTTCGATCGAGGTCAATCAGAGCGGATCTTCGCTGACCGGGGGGCAGGAACAGTCTTCGCAAAGGGAGAGCAGGGCCGCAGTTTCTTCAAACAGCGATGCGGACATCACGGCGGATCCGGTCGAGACGTTCAACCCGGCGGTTCTAACCAGTGAGGCGGATGCGTACCGCCTGGACATCAGGGCCTAGAAAGGAAACCGAAGAGGAAGAATCGATGAACATACAAGGAATCAACCCGCTCATTTCGGCTCCGGTGCTGGGTCAGAGCGCCTCAGCAACGACGGCCGCGTCCAAAACGAGCGCCTCGTCGAACGCATCGAGCACCTCGTCCAGCGACTCGTCCAGCACTTCAGCATCGAACCTGGAGGGCACATTCCTGAACCTGCTGGTAACGGAGCTGCAGAATCAGGATCCGACATCTCCGGTCGATCCGACGCAGATGGTGAGCCAGATGGTGTC
>JBEKUS010000006.1:0-59643 GCA_049514795.1 Occallatibacter sp. | reverse complement strand
GCCATCGCGGCGAGCACATCCTCGGATTCCGCTTCGCCGTCGTGCGTGCCCTGGCTCAGCCCTGTTCCGCGGAAGTTGAAGCGCAGCACTGGCCACCCCAACCCCCATGCAGGATCGTTGAGGGCCTTCATCGCGTAGTAGACAACCTTGTTGTGGAGATTGCCGCCAAACATGGGATGAGGATGGCAGACGAGCGCGGCGAAGGGCGCATCGGGAGCCCCCTCGTTGAGAATCGCCTCAAGGCGGCCCGCTGGGCCGTTCAGCGACACGCTGCGAATGGCCCCGGCGGCAGAGCGGTCCGTGAGGAACTCTTCCACTGACGGTTCAGCGGCGCACGTTTCTGCCGGATCGAATGCGGAGGTGGGGATCATTCCTGATCTCATTCTACGCCGTAGGCGGAATCGGATGTCCTGCGCGGCGCGATCGTAGAGAGTCGCCGGGACGGAGTCGCTCAGGAAGCAGGAAGGGCGATGCAACACGTGACATCCCGAGTGCGGCCTCTGCGATATTCTGGCTTCATGACGAATGATCGTTCGGTTCAGAACCCCATCGATCCCGTCGCGCTGACGCGCCAGCTTTGCGAGATCGAGTCGACCACATATCACGAGGGCGCGGTGGGCGATTTCCTGGCCGACTTTCTTGCTGCCCGCGGCTGGGAGGTGGAGAAGACTCCCGTGGCGCAGCCGGCGGATAGCGGGACGACGGGGCCGCGCTGGAACGTGTACGGCGGGGCGGCAGGGCAGACGCCGGATCTGGTGTTCTCAACGCACATGGACACCGTGCCCCCGTACATCCCCTATAGCGAAGACGCGGAATTCATGCACGGGCGCGGCGTTTCGGATGCGAAGGGAATCATCGCGGCGGAGATCGCCGCGGCTGAGGCGTTGCGCGCCGAGGGATTCCGCGTCGGCGTGCTGTTCGTGAGCGGCGAGGAGCGCGACTCGGCGGGTGCGAAGGCGGCGAACCTGAAGCCGAAGGGCAGCCGCTATCTGATCAATGGCGAGCCCACCGACAATAAGGTGGCGCTGGCGTCGAAGGGAGCGCTGCGCGTGGTATTCCGCGCGACGGGCAAGATGGCGCACTCGGCATATCCCGAGCTGGGTGACAGCGCAGTGCACAAGCTGGTCGAGGTGATGGCCAAGCTGCTCAAGCTCGATCTGCCGGTGACCGAGGACGTGGGCCCGAGCACGCTGAACATCGGGCAGATTCAGGGCGGGCACGCGCCGAACGTGATTGCGGACAAGGCAGAGGCGCAGGTGCTGGTGAGGCTGGTGGGCGACTCGGCGCCGGTGAGGGCGGCGCTGATCGAAGCGGCCAGGGGGCTTGCCGAAGTCGACTTCACCCTTGAGATTCCGTTTGTCCGTCTGCGCGCGCCGGAGGGGTTGCCGACTTTCGTGGCGAAGTTTACAACCGACATTCCGCAACTGAGCAACTGGGGCGAGCCGCTGTTGCTTGGTCCGGGCAGCATCCACGTGGCGCACACGCCCGACGAACGCTTGGCCAAGAAGGAACTGTTCGAGGCAGTTGCGCTCTACGTCCAGGTGGCGAAGGAACTCCTCGGCTGAATCACCCGCGTCGCGAATCCTTCCCGCGTTTATTGGTAGTTGCCGATGAGGACGAACGGCGCCCAGTAATACGGATGCGCATAGCCGAGGCCTGCGTTCGCAGTCGGAGTCGATTGCTCGACGGTCTCGAAGCCGCGGCCGGTGGCGCCGCCCGGCGTCGCTGCGCCGCCGTGGAGGAACGCGAGTTGCGCCTGGCGCAACGCCTCGGCCTTGCCACCGGCGGGGTTCTTGACCCAGCGCGAGTAGAAGTCGCTCATGATGCGGCTGGTGCTGAGGTCGTTCACGTCCCATAGCGTGGCCAGCACCGCTTCGGCTTGCTTTTGCTGGGCGACCATGCCCAGGCTGTCCATCTCGAAGCCGTTTCTGGATTTGTAATCCTTCGCCGTGCTGCACGCCGAGAGGGTGAGCAGGCGCGTGCCGCGAAACGCGATCGGAGAGTTCTCCATCGCGGAGAGGTTCCACTCGAAGCCTTTGGCGTTGCCCGCGTTGTCTCCGCCCATCAGAAGGAACGGCTCGTCGCCGCTGCCGGCGATGAGGACAAAGTGGCTGGCGATGTGCACCACGGAGAAGTTGTTGCCGGGGCCGAGCGCGGACTTCAGCGCCGCCAGGGTGAACTGCTCGTCGGGGAGCAGCCTGCCTTGCATCGGCCCATGCGATGCGGGGTCCGCGGGATCGTGCACGATGGAATCGAGCTCGGGAATCACGCCGGGCAGAGCGGGCAGGCCGGCGTAGCTCTTCGACAGGCCCATGGCCAGCGCGCTGGGCGCGGTTCCACTCTGGAGCGGAGAATCGGTCATGTACCCATAGCTCTCGGGAGTAAAGAGCACATTGTGGAAACGCTCGACCATGTAGTGGCTGCCGTCGTAAAGCGCGCCGATGGGGACGTAACGCAGTGCGTCGTCGAGCGACCAGAGCAGGGTCGGGACGCTGCCCTGCGGTCCGGCCTCGGCTTCGAGAGTCTTGAGCTCGCCCTCGATCGGCGCGACGACCATCGCGTAGAGCGCGTTCAACTGCGGCCGCGGATCGATCGAGGGCGAACCGACCGCCTTGAGCGCCTCGAAGACCTTGGCGCGCAGGTCGGCCGGCGCGGCGTCGAGGACGATCACCTTGCGCGACGCGGCGGTGACAACGATGGCATACGCATGCTCGTCGCCGAGCAACACACGAATCCCCATGACGTGTGGGCCGAGCTTGGCGAGTGAGTCCTGGAGCAGGCTCTTTGTCGAGTCGCCGGCCGCATGACCGGGAGCCGATTGCGCATCGAGCTCGGGAAAGATCTTGTCGAAGACAACGGAGTGGATCTCCGCAGCCTCTTTTTGGATGGCGGCGTCCAGGGCCTTGAGCTGAGCCTCATCGTCCGCGGTGCGCGCGGTCTTTGCCTGAATCTGGAGATAGGACAGTCTCGACTCTTCGATGACGCGCGCCTTCTGCTCCAGATCGGGCAGCGCGGCCTCAGCATCTTGTTGTGCCGGCGAGAGCTTGAGCGGCTCGGCCCCGGCTGCGGCGCCGGAAGAAGCGCCTGCCACGAGGTCCTTCAGCTCCTGTTCCTTGAGCAGATCGAGAATCTGCTCGGCCTGGCCGAGACGGCCTGCCTGGACGAGCAGCTCCGCAAGCTGGCGATAGTCTGCGGACTTCGATTGCGCAAATCCGGCCTGCAGGTCTTTCGACATTCCCGAGAGGTTTTTGCGGATCTGCTCGTAAGAGTTCACGGCCTTGAGGCCGAAGAAGATCGCCTCCTCGGGTCGATGCTGCTTGCGGAAGCCGAGCAACAAGGACGTTTCGATGGCGCCCTCGACCTCGGGGTCGCCGGTGGCTTTGGCCAGCCCGAGGGCGGCCAACGCGCTGGCGAAGGACATCTCGGGTTGCTTCATCTCCGAGTAGGCCCAGGCAAGGGTCATCAGGTCCTGCGCTTCGTTGCGCTGGTCCTTCACTTCGCGCCAGATGGCGAGCGCCTGAAGATCGAGATCGTATGCCTGCTGCGCCTCATTCAGGTCGGAGTGGTCGCGGCCCATGTTGTTCAGGGCCATGGCTTCGCCGCGGCGGCTTCCGGTTTCACGAAAGATAGGCAGCGCCTGGGCGGCAAATTCGAGGGCCGTTGCCGGCTGGCCCAGATCGGCGTAAGCGCGGCCGATGTCGCTGAGTGCGAGCGCCTCGCCGTTGCGATTGCCGACTTCGCGCCAGATGGGCAGGGCCTGGTTGTAGTAGTCGAGCGCCGTCTGGTGCTGGCCCAGATCCCGGTAAAGGCGGCCGATGTTGTTCAGGGTCATCGCTTCGCCCTGCCGGCTGCCGGTCTCGCGCCACAGGTTCAGCGCCTGATTGTATGTTTCAAGCGCCTTCTGTTTCTGTCCCAGCGAGGCATAGGCCGGGCCCATGTCGTTCAGCGTCAGCGCCTCGCCGCCCTCGTCGCCGTCGCTTCTCCACAGCGGCAGCGCACGATTGAAGTAGTCGAGCGCCTGTTTGCCGTCGCCCATGTCGGAGTGGGCTCGGCCGATGTTCTCGAGGGTGCTGGCCTGGCCGGCGCTGTTGCCCGATTCCTGCCAGAGGGGCAGCGCCCGATTGAGATAGTCGAGCGCCTTCTGCCGGTCGCCAAGATTGTTGTAGACCCTGCCAATGCTGCTCAGCGTGCTGGCCTCGCCCATGGTGAAGACTTTCTCTTCGTGAACAAACCTGGCGCGCCGGCGATTGGACGCCGATTGCCAGTAGGGCAGGACCTCGTTGAAGAGATCGAGGGCCTTTTGCTCCTGGCCCAGATCGGTGTAGACCTTGCCCATCACGTCCTTGGTGAACGCCTCGCCGGTGTGGAACCCTGAGCTTTGTTCGATCGCCAGCGCCTGATTGCAGTAGTCCATCGCTTTCTTCAGGTCTCCGGCCTGCCGGTAGAGGTTGGCCAGCGCGTTCAGTTGCTGGGCTTGTTCGCGCTCATTGTTCGAGGATCGCGCCGCGGCAAGCTTTTGTTCGTCCAGCGTGATCATGCCCTGCGTGGAACCACCCTGGCCGATAGCGGCGAAGGGCGCGAACATCGCGCCAGCAAGCAGCACCGCGGAAAACATCGTCCGGTGATTCATGAAGAGCCTTTCGCGTCCCCGGCCAATCGGCCGTCAAGGCTGGGCTTGAGCAGTCGCTGCGCCGGAGGGCCGCAGCGCGAAGTCCGCATCTTCCGAGCTGCGGTTCATGACCGGATGCTGGCGCATGCCCTGCGCCGAGACGCTTTGCGAGACCTGCTTCGACACGGAAGCATAAACCTGGCTCAGGGGCGTTGCTCCCTTGCCGGTTTTCAGCGCCTGCAGCAGGTAGTAGGTGAAATAGCCGTGGCGAAGCTGGCTGCTTTCGAGCGATTCTTCGTTCACCTGGCTGGCAGCCATGACGATGCGGCCCGTGCCTTCGGACATGTGCGAGAGCATCGCGGCCGAGGGAGCGGTGTTGGCCAGCGCCGCGCCGGACTGAGCTCCGCCGGCAGCGCCGCCGCTGTAGCAGGTGTCGAGGAAGACGGCAGTGCGCAACGCCTTCATGCGCGTGGAAACGGCGTTGGCCAACTCCACCATGGGATAGGCGGTCGCGTAGAGCGCGTCTTCGTCGAGGTTGCCTCCGGAGTAGACCTCGGTGTCGTAGGTAATCAGGTAGTTGGCGCCGCCCGCGGTGTCGACTGTCCGCGGCGTGCCGTGCGTGGCGACGTAGATCACGACCAGGTCGTCGGCCTGCGCGTGGCGCGCGATCCAGTTTAGCTCTTCCTTGATGTTCTTCGTCGTGGCTTGATCGTCGGTGAGCAGGTGCACGTTGTCGGCGGGAAACGCACCGATGTTCGGATCCTTCAGGGCGTCGGCGAAAGCGGAGGCGTCTGCGCCGGTGAATTTGAGTCCGGGAATCTGGCTGTCGGTGAACTTGCCGATGCCGACGATGAGTGCCCACTTCTGCTGGACAGGCCCGGGACGGACGGGAGCGCTGGCTACAGGGGTCGTGGCGTCTTCGGTCTCGAAGCCGCGCGGCCCAGGCGTCGAAAGCACCAGCGGGTTCAGCCCCTGGTCGAGCGCCTCGGAGCCGTTGAAGCGCGCTTTGCCCAGTGCATAGTTGGCCAGGGAGTCGTGGCCGAGGCGCTTCTCGACCAGGCTGCGGTAGTACCATGCATCGCCCAGTTCCGGGCAAACGGAGACGGCGTGCTTGAGCAGTTCCAGAGCGTCTTCGAAGGCGTCGTTCCCGCTCTGGGGATTGATCTTCTCGAGCGCTTGAACGACAAGATCCTGGCCGGCGCCGCAACGGACACTCTCGGCGGGCGAACTTGCGCTGGTGCACAAAGCGAGCGCCAGCGCCGCCAGCATCAGGATGCCGGATCGAATCGGACGGCTCATTTTTGCGCCACCGGCTTGGGGGTTGTGGCCGGCTTCTTCGCCGCGCGGGCCTTCATCGCGGCCAGAACCTGGGCGCTGACGCCGCCGCCGGTGAGCTGCTGCTGGCCGGCCGGCGTTAGGTCGAAGTCGATGTCGCCGGCTCCGTTGATGGTCTCGATGACAGTGTTCTCGGCGATGCCGGACTTGACCATGGCGATAATCTGCGTGTTGTTGAGCCCTTTGTGCGCCGGGGGCTTCTTGGCGGCCTGCGCCTTCATCGCCGCCAGAACGCGCGCGCTCACGCCGCCAGCCGTCAGCGCATGTTGGCCGGCGGGAGTGAGGTCAAAAACCACCGCGTCGGCGCTGCGAATGGCATGGATGACGAGGTCGTCGGCCATGCCCGACTTGGCCATCGTAATCACCTGGTCGTTGGTGAGGCCCGCGGGCTTGGGATTGGCGGTAGCGAGCGCCGCAGCCTTGGCTTTGGCGGCTTCTTCTTCCTTCTCTCTTTGCAATTGCTTGTAGTGGGCGATGGCGGTCTCGATGCGCTTCTGCGGCCACACGAAATACTTCTCGTCGGGCCTGGCGTCGATGGCTTTGCCGTAGTTGATGGCCGCCTGGTCCAGATACTTCATGGCCGTCTTCGCATCGTCGGCCTGATAGGCCAGCGCCTCGTAGGCCACGCCGATGTTGTAGAGGCGGTAGGCGTCGTCGGCCGGCTTGGGCGCCGCCGGAGCGGTCTCGAAGGTCTCCAGAGCCCGTTCCCACAGCCCCGTCTCGGCATCCTTGTCGCCCGCGTCGAGCGCGCCTTTCCCCCGCGCCAGATAAACCTCGAGCGCCTCATCGGAGTTCACGATGTGCTCGGCGATCAACTGGACGGCATCCCCGATCAGGTGCAAACGCAGTTCGGACGGCGTGGGTGGATTGGAATCCTCGCTGCCCTGGCCTCCTTTCAAATGGCCGAGAGTCCCGGTGAACTGGCTTACCACGCCCTTGGAGGTCGAGTTTCCCGAGCTGTCGAACTCGCGATCGTAGCTGACATTGATGTTGTCGGAGATGAGCTGTTGGCCGTCGCCCGTCTTGGTCTGAAAGGCAACGTTCAGTTCGCCGGTGATGCGCACGAAGACCGCTTGTTTTGTCGCGCTCTTGGCGAGATCGATCCCGTTCGGGCCGAGCGCGAGTCCCGGCGCGGCCTTCTTCGTGTAGATCGGATCGGGGTGGGAATACTCGGTGATCTGGCAGATGATCTGCGCTGCCGGATTGTCGTCGATGCGCAGGTTAGGCGAATCCTTCAACAGTTCGGTTTCCAGCATCGCCTGAAAATCGTAAGGAAGCGCGCCATCCTCGTCGGCCGAGTTCACGACGACCTTGATGGTGTCTCCAGGAAGATGCACGATCGCGGGCAGCTTGCGGTGGAGAGTGACTTTTTCCTTGGCGCCGTTGAAACCCTGCCCTGGAGCAGGGACCGGCGCCAGCACGGCAGCGCCGAAGCAGACAATTGCCAGAAATCTCGACTCGCGGTCCATCTTAACCCCGGATTGACCGTTGGGCGGAAGTTGGCCAGGGTCTGTTGCTCCCAACAGACCCTAGCATAACGGTTGCTTGCAGTCCTCGTCTGCTACTTTTTCTTGCTTCCCGAGCTTGAGCTGCTCTTGCTGGAACCGGAACTCGAAGAAGAAGAGGAGGAGCCTCCAAGGAGGCCGGAAAGACCGCCGGACGACTTGGTGGATCTGGAGCAGCTCGCTGGCGCCGGGCTAACGCCAACATGCATCGACGCATAAGTGACACCCGGAACCGCAGCTTCCGCGCGCCGCGCCAGCGGCAGGTTGGGATCGGCGTCCTTGGCGACCAGATAGCCCTGCACCAGGTCGAGATTCGGAATGGCCTTGGCAAGCTCGTCGACGTGCCGCGCTGGGACCATCAGATAGTCGCCGGGGATGAGGCCGATGTACTGCGGCTCGCGGTCCTCATCGTCCAGTGCCTGTTTGGTAGCCACGGCAGTGGTCAGGTTCCCGGCCATAACGAACCTGGTGCGGTCCTCCCAGTAGCTGAGCGCCTCAGTGAATGTGCTCAGAGCGGGCACGCTGATGGCGGGCAGGCTCACGAGGGGAGCGACGGCTTTGCCGGCTTGGATCATGAGATTCAGGGCCTTGATAAACATCGATTGCTGCGCAGCCTTGGAGATATTGACCGACAGTTTTCCAGTGCCCCTCGTCAGCAGGATCTTGCTGGTGCCCTGCGTGGCCTGAACCGACCGGAAGCCCATGTCGTCGAGCGATATCGACTTGGCGGTGCTGGGCGCGATGGACGCGATGGCCGCCCAGGCCAGTGGAGCTGCGACGTTTATGAGGGGATGAATCTGCGTGGTGTCGATGCGCAGTTGCGAGGCCTTCAGATTGGACTCCCCATCTCCCTGCCGGTACTGCGCAATCGCGATGCTCACCGTGACGTCGCCATCGTGATCGAGCAGCTCCTCCTTCTCGATGTCCGAGGCGTAGCGGAGATGCTTCTTTTCTGCACTGTAATGCAGGTACTGAGTCTGAGCCTTCGGGTCCGGGAGCTGATCGGCCGGTCCACGCGTCGCCGCCTTGGTGCCGTAGTTCTTGCTGTAGGGGTTCACGGAATCGTAGAACCCGTTCCAGAAGTCGTAGGAATCGTGCGGCAGGTCCTCCGTTCCGGCGGCCTCGGACGCCTGGGTCTGTCCGGCGGCGAGCTGAGGAAGAAGCGCAGCGATCATGCCGAGCGCGGAGGCGTCGGCGAGGAAAACACGTCGAGAAACTGACATCGTACTACCTCCATCTGTTGCCGGAGCGATTCCATGAGCCGCCGGCTGCTCAACAGTCCGATGAAACCGAAAAAGTTGTTTGGACCCTAGTTTGCCTCAGATTTGGGAGCACTGTGAACGGTGGTGAGCCCAATGCCCCAGTTGGTGGGAACCTCGCCTGAGAATCCGCGGGTTCCGCCGCTGGTCTGGTTCAGAAGCCTTTCCAGAGGCGATGCTACTCCCCTTGTGCCGCGCGAGGCGACCCCTTCAAAATTCAGCGCGAAGGGATCGGCAAGCGGCTGTTCCGTGCTGAGCAGAATGAGCGTATCCACGCCGTACGGCGGACCGATGCGGAGCACCGGCGCGCCCGGCAGAACGAATTGGCGGCCGTTATCGGCTTCGTTGGGGAACTGATTCTCCGCATTTCCGCGCGGGTATAGAACCGTCCCCTTGCCGTGACAATCGATGTCGAGCACATACACCCAGCGGCGGTCGATGACGCGCTCGTCCGAAGCGAGAGCCATCTTCCACTGATCGCCCTGGTGCGTTGTCCGGCTGGAAGCGAGCGGCGTCGAGCCCGACGTGGGAATCAGCGCGAGCGAGTAGTATTCGCCGGAGGATGCGTCGGCAGGACTGTTTGCCAGTTCCAGCCAGCCGTGCACTTTGCTGAGCAGTGAAGAATAGTTGTTCAGTTTTGTGCTGGCGGCTTCGAGATCGGCGGCGCCGCTCATCGGCACCCAGTCGGTCCGCACCGGGTAAGGCGAAGTCGCCGAGCATCCGGGGCTGTGCGGCGGCGCGTTGGGCGAGGGCGGTCCCGCCGCCAGTTCGCTTTTGTGGAACCACGCGTACGCGGGCCCATCCGCGGTCAGGTTGCCCACGAGCGCATAGTGCGCCTCGGTCAGATTCTCGGCAGGCTGAACGGCGCTCGCGCCGTCCGGCCGGAGCTTCGCGGCCAATTCCCTGGACGGCGGAAGGTTGACCCAGAGCTTCGCTCCGGCGGGCAGGTGCTGCCGGAGGACATCGGCGGTGAGCTTGTCCCCCAGGCTGACGGGCGTAACCGAGCCTGCCTGCTGCAGCGTCCAGTGCGCGCCATCCCAGCTCAAGACGTGCGTCCATTGCTCCTCAGCCGGATCGGCAACCAGTGCGGCTCCCGAGATCCGCACTTGCGCCGCAGCGGCGAGAATCTCGTCCCCGGAGGGGCTTGAGGGCCACAGCCAGACGCGCAGCGGCGGATTGTCCGCCGGAATCCACTT
Organism: Occallatibacter sp.; assembly: GCA_049514795.1. Lineage (GTDB taxonomy): Bacteria > Acidobacteriota > Terriglobia > Terriglobales > Acidobacteriaceae > Telmatobacter. The sequence goes on along the minus strand of JBEKUS010000006.1, from coordinate 49,739 downwards.
CGTCAGTTCGAAAATCTCTCCCGGATCGACCTTCGCGCCCGCCGGGCTGACGACTTCAGCCGAGGAGCGCGCGAGTCCGTCGAGGCTGGTGATGCGAAGCAGCGCCTTCTGCCCCGTGCTGCCGGGAACCGAGGCGGTGAATTCACTGCCCACGCCGAGACCCGAGGCGCGGCCGATGTCGAGCGACACGCTGCCGTCATCCTCGGTGCCGAGTGAGGCCGCGAGGATCTTGTCCGACTTTGCCGCGGTGCGGCCGAAGAGCGGCTGCTCGCGGCGTGCAGCGGCGGCGTCGAGGTCGGGCTCCTGGTCGGGCACGTTGCTGCCTTCGAGAACCGCCTTGACGCGCTCGTAGACTAAGGAAGCGGGCGTGTCGGCGGGGAGAGCCCGCAGCGCTTGGAGCAGCGCGGCAGTGAAAGCCCCGTGCGGCTCGGCTGGCGCGCCGGCTGTGGGCGGCATCTCCTTGGCCGTCTGATCCTGCTGCGCGGCAGAGAAGACAAGCGCCGGGTTGTCGGTGCGCTCGGTCGGTGCAGGGCGCGGCTGGCCGTTGGGTAGCGCGTCGGGCGCTTCGTCGATGTCGCGCGGATCGAAGGCCAGCGCGCGCTCGCGGTATACCGGGCCGATGCCGCGGCTGATGCCGCCGGAGTGGCAACTGTCGAAAATCACCGTGAGGTGAACGCCTTTGTCCAGCGCGGCATTGAAGATGCGCGTCATCTCGCGATCGCGCACGTCGTAGCCGCCCTTGTAAGCGTCGGATGGCACCAGCGTGCTGTCGGCGTGAACATACTTGCCGTTGACCAGCACGGTGAGCTTGTTCCCCTGGCTGTTGACGCGCAGCGATCCGTGGCTGGCGTCGTAGAAGACCACCGTGTCGCCTTTCTGCGGCACATCCACGAGATACTTCTGCATGGCGGCAAGGATGCCGTCGTGCGTGGTCTCGGCAGCGGGAAGGACCGTGATTCCGCGACGCGGGCGAGGCGCCGCAGGATTGGTGAGCAGAACCACGTGCTTGGCCGGGAAGCCGAACTTGGGGCTGGTGAGCAGGTCGGCCATGGCTCGTGCGTCGTTCACCGAGCCGTCGAGATTCTGGAACGAGCCGAGTTCGCAACGGCCATAGACGCACCCGGCAGGATGTTCCGCCGTAGTGCCCTCGGGCTGATAGGTGTTGATCCCGATCAGCAGCGCCCGCTGCGTTTGCGCAATCGCGAACCTGCCGGCGAGCAAACAAATCAGCGCAGAGGATAGGCCAGCAACCGCTTTCATAAGAGCTCCCACCGCGAACCGCGAGCGAGCCGCCGTTCGATTTGCCGCGGTTCAGTCCACGGACTCAAAGCCATGCAGGCGCGCGCCCAAAAGCAGAACCACACAATACGGAGTTCATTCCGGTGCAAGGCCCGGAGAATCGCTCCACTTCATGCCGGTTGAGACACCGTCCTTTCGGGGAAGTTGCTCAACCGGTATTGCAGGAAAAGGTGTTCGTCACGTCCTGTTTCCTGCGTTTCATCGACGGACAACCATGCGCCAAGGTTTCACCGGCGGCTCCCTGCCGGCGCGGAGGGAGGCGACGAGTCAATTCGAACCTGTTCCGTCTGGTTCTCTATTCGACGCCAAGAGTATAACTTTTCCGGCAGGCAGTTTGATGAGAAATGTCGCCCCGCGGGCGAAGGGATCCTTGCCATGGGCGCCGGTCGCGCGCAACGCAGGGGGGGAGGCCCGCGGTCTCCAGTCGAAGACACTGGAAATGCGCACCGGGCGGCAAAACCCGTTTCGGGCTCCCGATTCAATTCGGGCTGGCAATGGGCGTCGAGAACCTGTTGCCCGGAGAATCGCATCGATTGTCTGCCGGAGGGTTGATCCCGGGTAAAGTTGCTGTATATTGAAGGGGTTGGTATAACACCGGTTCAGTCCACGGGCACCGATGGACGCGGGATGAAGTCACTTTTTTTCATGCCTTGACGCCCCATTCCAGACAGGCATGAATCCTCTTTCAGCTTTGGGTATGCGACTGTTGTTCATGCGGCGTTTTGGGGGCAGTGAATGCTGTGGAAAAACCTCAGCCAAGTGAGGAGGGCGGAGCTTTGCAAAAAAGCGGGCATCGACGGGCCCCGGCTGCATTCTCCCTCACCGCCCATCTTCCGCCCGCCGCGCAGCAATCCCGGTGGTTTGCACTGTATACCGCGGCCCGGCACGAGAAGCGGGTCGCCCAGCACTTGAGCCAGCGGGAGATCGAGTGCTACCTCCCGCTCTATCGCTCGGATCGCAAGTGGCGTGACGGATCGCGGGTCACGCTGGAGCTCCCGCTGTTTCCCGGGTACCTGTTTGTCCATATTCCGCGCATCCAGCGCGGACCTGTTCTGGCCGTGCCGGGAGTGGTGGCGCTCGTGGGCGGAACCGGCGGCCAACCGGCTCCGCTGCCTGACGCGACGATTGAAGCGCTGCGGATCGGGCTGACGCTGCGGCCGGCGCAGCCGCACCCGCTGATGACGGCGGGCCAGAGGGTGCGCATCCGGTCCGGCGCGCTGGCCGGGTTCGAAGGCGTCGTGGTGAGAAGCAAGAACGGCTTTCGCGTGGTTCTGACCCTGGAGCACATCATGCAGAGCTACGCCGTCGAGGTGGATCGCGACGATCTGGAACTGCTGACGCCCGGAGCGTTGACCGGCGACGTGATCGGCGAACGCGGGAGCAGCCGGATTCGCGTGCATTGAACGGCTGCGAGCGGTGCTTCTGGTTGCGCGCTCCGATCGGTGGAAAGGCAGATGGGCCTAAAAGGGGATTGCGGGGCGACGAGCAAACGCTGAGCTGCCCGACGACGATCACCGGTTGCGTTTCTTCATGCGGATCCTGCACATGATCGATACCTTCTCTCCTGCTGCCGGAGGACCGCCGGAGGCGCTTCGGCAGCTGATTCGGGCGGCACGCGCGGGCGGCACGGAGATCGAGGTGGTCTGTCTCGACAATCCCGGCGCCGAATTCCTGCGCGGCATCGACTGTCCGGTGCATGCCCTCGATCAGTCGTATCTGGGCCGTTTTGCTTTTTCGCCGCGCCTGTGGCGCTGGCTGCGTACGAATGCCGCCCGCTACGACGCCATCGTGATGAATGGGGTCTGGTCGTTTCCCGGTCTTGCACTGCACCTTGCCGCGCGCCGCCTGGGGACGCCATACGGGATCTTCCCCCACGGGGCGCTCGATCCCTGGTTCAACCGCAAGTACCCGCTGAAGCACATCAAGAAGCTGCTGTATTGGCCCATCCAGTATGTGGTTCTTCGCCATGCGCTGGCGGTCTTCTTCACCACCCGAATGGAGCGCGACCTGGCCAGGACCAGCTTCCGGCCCTGCAACTGGAACAGTGCGGTGGTTCCATACGGGGTCGACGACCCGGAGACGCCCGGAGACGGCGGCAAATCGCAGATTGAGGCGTTCCACCGCCGGCTGCCCGCACTTCGCGGCCGGCGATACCTGCTCTTCCTGGGACGCATTCACGAGAAGAAGGGCTGCGACCTGCTGATCGAGGCGTTCGCCCGGGCGGCCGGCGGCGCCCCGAAGGTGGACTTGGTCATCGCCGGGCCCGACCAGAAAGGGATGCAGGCGAAGCTGAGGAGGCTGGCGGAGGGGCTAGGCGTCGGCGCGCGGGTGCATTGGCCGGGCATGATCGAAGACGATGTAAAATGGGGTGCGCTGCGGGCCTGCGACGCCCTCATCCTCCCTTCGCACCAGGAGAATCTGGGGATCGCGGCTGTGGAAGCGCTCGCGGTAGGACGGCCCGTTCTCGTCAGCCATCAGGTGAACCTGTGGCCGGAGATCGAGGAGGACGGCGTGGGCTTGGCCGAGGAGGATACGCTCGTTGGCGCCGAGCGGCTGCTGCGCCGCTGGTTCGCTCTTTTGCCCGCAGACCGGGATGCGATGGCCGCCCGCGCCGGACGTTGCTTTGCCCAGCGCTTCTCGATGAAGAAAGCTGCGGCGGCGATCAACGGCGTGTTCGCTTCGGGCCAAGCGTCATCTCGAGGGCTTGAGCCAGCATAAGCTGGATGCGGCCGGGAGCGGTCGAAACCGGGGACTGTCGGCTTCTTTCGTTTGTCTCTTGATGGCTCGTCGTTTGCGACGGTCCAGATGCTGGTGGGCCGGTTCTCGGCGGTCGAACATGCTGAAGGATCGGCGTCTCACGGGTTCTTCCCTTCGGACGATGATTCATCCGTAGGCGCTTTTGGGTTTTCATTTGGAGGCTGATTGGTCTGGGGTTACCATAGGAGATTCAATGTCTCTTGAACATCAGGCGGAGTCACAAGGGGGCCAGCCGGTTGAAACCCGCGCCTTGGTCCCGCCCACGGGAGAGCGGCGCTCTCTCATGGATGTGTGGCGCGTACTCACCAAGCAGCGATTCACCATTCTGACGGTAGCGGCTCTCTCCGTTGCCGGCGCGGCTTGGTACGCTTTCCGGACTCCGCCGACCTATGAAGCCGTCTCGCACGTAGAGATCATGCCGCAGGAATCCAGCGCCTCCGACATCTGGGCTCTCTGGGCAGCGGAGGAGAACAGCGCAAGCCAATTGCAGACGCAGATTCACGTTCTGGAGAGCGACTCGGTGTTGTTTGAGACCGCCCAGAACCTGAATCTTATCCGCCTGGTTAGGCCTCCCAAGAAGGGCGCGAACGCAGGGACTTCCTCGACCGGCGAGGTGACTCCCGAAGAGCGCCGCGCCATGATCGGGATCCTGAGGGGCGGGTTGTCGGTCTCGGTCATCCAGGATACGAACATCGTGGAGATTCACTTCCGTGGTCAGGATCCAAAACTCGCGACCGCGGTTGTGAACCAACTGGCGGAAACCTACGCCGACGAGGACTTGCGGACGAAATACGAACGTACCATGCACGTGTCCTCGTGGCTGCAGAAGCGGCTGGAGGACCTGAAGCAGGAAGCATCGGACACGCAACGCCAGTTGGCCGAATACCAGCGAACGCACAACATCGTTGGTACGGATGAAAACTCGAACCTCACCATCCAGACCCTGGAGCATGTCAGCGGGGACGTGGACGATGCCGAGGCGGATCGCATCATGAAGGAAGCACGGATGCGCGAGTTCGATTCGCTGAGCCCGGACATGGTCGCTCTGATGGGAGACAATCCGGTGCTTGCCGGATTGCATTCGCAGTTGAGCGATCTGCAGTTGCAGCGGGCGCAACTGGCCACGAAATTCGGAGCGAAGCATCCTCAGATGCAGCAGTTGGATCAGCAGATCGGCAAGGTGCAGTCGCAGATCAACAACGAAGAGACGATCGCGCGACGCCAGGTGCACGATGAGTACCAGACGGCGAAGGCGCTGGAAGATGCGATGCGCAAGCGCCTGGCGGCTCAGGAAGATGCGGCCTATCGGTTGGACGAGGATGTGGCGCAGTACGCTCTCCTGCGCCATCAGGCGGAATTGACGCGCAACCTCTACGACACCCTCGAGTTGAGATTGAAGGAGGCCAGTGTGTCGGCGGGGCTAACCGCGGCCAACATCACGGTCCTCGACCGCGCCGAGGTCCCGTTCGTCCCCGTCGCTCCGCGCAGGCGCGCGGCGCTGGTCATGGGGTTGCTCGGCGGCTTACTGCTCGGGTGCGTGCTGGCCTTTGTGATTGAATCGATCGACGACCGGCTGCGGACCTCCGAAGAAGTCGAGAGCGCGTCGATGCTGCCGTCTTTGGCCGCCATTCCCCACATGAGCTACGGCAATGGGAAGCACAAGAACGGCAGGAACGGCGAGCGAGAAGATCAGGGCGACGGCTTGGCGCGGGCTCAGCAGCGGCTGGTCACGCTCTGGGATCCCAAATCCAGCGTCGCCGAGGCCTACCGCAGCATGAGGAGCTCTCTGCTGCTATCCTCGATCGACAATCCGCCGCGCGTAATCGTCGTCACCAGCTCCTTCCCGGCGGAGGGCAAGACAACAACCGCGTTGAATCTTGCCATCGTGCTGGCGCAACGCGGCGAGCGGATTCTGCTGGTGGACGCCGATCTCCGCCGGGGCAGCTTGCACCGGCTGTTCGGCATGGCGGACCCGGCTTTCGGTTTGTCAACCGCATTGTCCCAGCCCGGGTACCAGAAGGAACTGCCGGTTCCATTCCCCGAGTTGCCGAATCTGCACGTGCTGGCCACCGGACCGCGGCCTCCGAACCCTGCGGAGATGCTCTCCTCCAACCGCATGGAAGAGCAGATGCACCAGTGGACCAAGCAGTTCGACCGGATCGTGATCGACAGCGCCCCGCTGCTGGCCGTCTCCGATACGCAGGCAATGGCGGTGCGCGCCGATGCAGTGGTGCTCCTGGCGCGCGCCGGCGTAACGCGCAAGCGCGCGCTGATTCGATCGCGCGACCTGCTCTGGCGCATCAACGCGCCCGTCGCTGGAGTCGTGGTCAACGATGTCGACATGCGTTTGGAAAACTTCTACACTTATCGCTACGGCTACAGCACCAAGAACTATTGGTATGGCTACCGGCAGAGCTCGACGTCTTCCCAGCGCGCCTACGGATACGAGGATGAAGAGGTCGATGGAGAGAAGAGAGACTAGGATGGCGAGGTTCTTCGCGTGCGTGGCAGTGTGCTGGAGCCTGTTGTTCGCGCAGGCGATGGCAGGCCACTGCCAGCAATCCGGCGCCGCGCCCGCCGCGGCCCCATCCCTGAGGATCAGCTCCGGCGACCTGCTCGAAGTGTCCATGTTCGAAAACCCGGATCTGTCAGGCCGCTTTCGTGTCGATGAGAGAGGCGACATCACTATTCCTCTCATCGGGCGCCTGAACGTGGAGGGCGACACGGCCGAGGAGGCGGCGGCGTTGATCGAGAAGCGGTTTGTTGATGCGCAGATCCTGCAACCCGCCGAGTCTCATGCCACCGTCTTCATTGCCGAGTATGCTACGCAGGGGATCACGGTGAACGGGGAAGTGAGGAGCCCCGGGGTCTATCCCGCTCTGGGCATTCGCAAGCTCAACGACGTGATCGCCGCTGCGGGCGGTGTTACCGTGGCCTTCGCGCCGCAAGTGGTCATTACCCACCGGAACGATCCCGGTAACCCGGTTACGGTCGATTACAACCCAGCGGCTCTCAGGCCGGTGATTCCGGATGTGCAGATCTTTCCCGGCGATTCGATCCTGATTCCCAGGGCCGGCATTGTGTACGTGTTGGGCAACGTGAATCGGGCCGGCGGGTACGTGCTGGATGGCCGCCGCGCGCTGACCGTCGAGGAGGCAATGGCGCTTGCCGGTGGCAGCTCAAAAGCCGCGGCATTGAACCGCGTGCAACTGGTAAGGACTCTGGAAGACGGTCGCAGGGAAGCCATCACGATTCCCGTGAACCTGATCTATAAGGGCCGGGCTCCCGATGTGGCCCTGAAGGACGGAGACGTCCTCTTTGTCCCGATGAGCACGGGCAAAATGGTGGCCGAACAGGCGGTCAGTTCCGCGCTCGGCATTGGCACCCAAGTTGCTGTCTACAGAACGACCATTCAATAAGCGCGCGAGCAATGAACCGCCGGCGCGGCTTTCGAGCCTTCCGACTCAGAAGCGATCGGGGCGCCCTTCTGCCGCACGAGCGCGGGCCTGAAGCGTCGGGAATCTCCCGCGGCTGGCGATGGGATGCGCTCCGCAAGATCTCTTCCGTGAGGGGGAGGATACTAGCCTGCGCGGCGTCTGCAATGGGCCATGCGTCACGGGCTAAGGGCTCAGGTCTTGCGGGAGGAACTGCCGAAGGTGAAGCTGAGCGTCGCGATCCCGACCTACCGGCGTCCGAAGGAACTCAGCCGGGCATTGGAGGCTCTGCTGAACCAGGACCGCCGGGTCGACGAAGTCATCGTCGTAGCGCGCATCGACGACGCCGCGTCGCACGAAGTTGTGCAGCAGTTCCCGATCGCGCTTCCGCTCAAGCTGGAGTTTGTCGACCGGCCTGGAATGGTGGAGGCCGTGAACTCGGCGCTGGATCGCGCCACGGGCGATGTAGTCGCCTTGACCGATGACGATGCCGTACCGCACGCGAATTGGGCCCGCAAGATCGTCCATGCGTTCGAGAAGGAGCCCGACCTTGCCGGGCTGGGTGGCAGAGATCGCATCCTGCGGAACGACGGGACCTGGGACGACGGCGAGGCGCCGGTCGTGGGCATCGTTCGCTGGTACGGCCGGGCGTTCGGGTATCACCATCACGGCGTCGGTCCCAAACGCGACGTGGACTGCCTGAAAGGCGTCAACATGGCGTTCCGGCGGGCGGCGCTGGGGAATCTGCGCATGGACCCGCGGCTGCGGGGCACGGGCGCGCAATGCCATTGCGATCTGAAGCTCTGTCTGGAGCTGCGCGCGCAGGGAAAGCGTCTGGCCTACGATCCGTCGATCGTCGTCGATCACTTTCCCGCACCGCGCTTCGACGAGGACCAGCGGGCCAGCTTCAACTCGGCGGCATACGAGAATGACATTCACAATGTCACTCTCGCGTTGCTTGAGTTTCTGCGTCCGGCCGGCAGAGTCGTTCTGATCGCAAACGCCCTTCTGATCGGCGCCTGGAACGGGTATTGCGGGCTGCTGAAAGGCTTGGCTCTCTGTCCCCGGATCGGAGGCCGCCGAGCCTGGCAGAAAACGAGCGCTTCGATTCGCGGCGTGTGGGGCGGCTGGAGGACGTGGAGAGCGTCGAAGAAACGCCTTACATCGGCGAGCAACAGTGTATCGGTCGCATAGACGCCTTCGCTGAGCGGGGTAGGGAACTTGAGAGTCGATTCTCGGATTGCCGGCCTTGGCGATGCCTGGATGCGGCTGATGGCGTTGGCGACGCTGGCGAGAATCCGCGGCCAGGAGCGCCACGTCATCTATCCCCCTGGGGTTCTCGTTCCCTTGGCTCGCCGGGTCTTCGAGGGCTACTTCGATGTGGAGCCGAGCGGCCCCGCGGATATCGAGATGAACCACCTCGGCCTGCGGCATCTCGTCCCCGGAGTCCTGCGAGGGAAACGATACTACTCGCCGTTTTACTGGATTCTTCGCGCCACAAGGAGCCGGTTCACGCTCAAGGACAAAATGAACGACTTGGGATTCCTGCTGGCGGGCGCGACAGGCCGGGTCTCGCGTCCCAGCCGGCGCCTGGTCTTCGCATACCAGGGCTTCATGGAAATGCAGGGTCTCGGGCCGTTCCGCGACGTGAGCGCAGAGGAGTTTGCTCGCGAGGCGCCGCAGGACCACGACGCGATTCACGCACGTGTTCTCAAAGCCTTCGGGCCGGTGGGCGCCAGGCGGCGAACCGTGGTTTTTCCCTCGGGTGCCGCACATCAGATCATGCCGCCCGATGTGGCGGCTCGACTAATGCCATCGGCGGAGTTCGCGTTTCACGAGAAGGACGGCTTTTCCCGCGACTACGAGCAGGCCGGGCTCAAGGTGGTCCGGTTCGGGGCGCCGCCGGAAGAGATCTGCGAACTGATTGCATCTGCCGCGGCGGTTTTCACGACGGATAGCTTTCCTTCCCATCTGGCGCAGATGTGGAGGGACAGAACCGTCGTGATGCTGACGGAGATGAAGGCGGGCATGACCGTTCATCCCGGTTTTCCCGCGTCTCGCGTTGTTCGGTCGCAGGCCGAATGCCATCCCTGCCGGCACCTGACCCGCATCGGCCCCGATCCGCGCTGTGCGGCGGGGAGGATGTTCTGCTCGACCTGGGAGAATCCCTGGTACCTGGAGCAGCTTTCCGCCCGCAGTTCCTCGTTGAACACGAACTGACCGGCCGCGCGGCGCCGGTCGCGGCAGAAAATCGATCACAGAACCGGCGGGCCTGTTATGACGGCTGAGAAACCCGATGAGATTGCGGAAGTTGAGGGAGCGCGCAAGGCGCCGTCGGTCGCGGTCTGTATCGGGACCTACAACCAAGCGCGGTATCTTTCCGAGTGTCTCGAGTCCGTTCTCGCGCAGACTTACCCGGTCGAGGAAATCTGGGTCTCAGACGATGCGAGCACGGATGGAACCCGGGAGATGATGGAAGAGTCCTGTCGGCGGCATCCCACGGTCCGCTATCACCGGAATGAGGTCAACCGCGGAATCGCGGAGAACCTGAGCTTCGCGCTGGCCCGGCCGTCGGCCGACCTGATCGCCAGAATCGACTCGGACGACCGGATGGAGCCGGCATTCGTGGCGACCCTTGCGGCGCTGATGGCGCAGTACCCAGAGGCTGGATACGCGCACGCCGACGTGGTCGAAATCGACGGCGAAGGCGCGCGGACCCGCGTGCGGAGGCTGCACCGATCCGCGATCTACGAGACCCCGGAAGAATCGCTGCGCAAGAACGCACAGGGGTATCGAGTGGCGGCGGACTGCATCCTCTTTCGCGCCGCGGCATTGAAACAGGCGAACTACTATCACGCGAACGCTTCGTGGCAGTCCGCCGAGGACTGGGATCTGTCGATCAGGATGGCGATCCTGGGATGGGGCGACGTTTATGCCGCAACTCCACTGGCCTGCTATCGCGTATGGGACGACAGCGGGATGGTGCGATTCAAGCGAAAGGCAGCGGAGATCGAGTGCGTCACCAATGTCTACAAGGGAACGCTCGAGCCGGAGTACATCCGGCGTGGTTGGAGCACCCGGGTTCTGCGAACGAATATGCGCCGCAGGGCCGTAGCTTACGCCGATGCGCTCGATTCACCGTTGTTCAGCGAAGAGGAGCGCGCGATCTACCAGGCGCGGCTGCGCGAGCTGGGAGATTCGTTTTCGCTGTCGGTGGCGATCTTTCTTGCCGGGAAAGGTTTCAATCCGCTGGTCCGGCGCTTCCGCCGGGGGAAGATCCGGTTGAGGGACCTCGAGAAGAGCATGCTTCGCGGGATGACGCGGCCCGGGCGCAGCGGAAGAAAAGCAACAACACCGGCCGCCGGCGCCGCCGGAACGGCCCTTTGAGCGAAACAACCGTGAGCGGCTCACCCAACAGCAGCGCCGGTAACGAATCGCGGACACCGACCAGCCCGCGGGTGCTTCTTTCCCATCCCACCGGCAACCAGAATGTCCGCAACGCGCTCAGGAGCTTTTATGAGCATGGAATGCTGGCGGAGTTCTGGACGACGCTGGCCTGGAATCCGGAGTCGAAATGGAACCGGATTCTGCCGTCCGGTGTCCGAAACCAGTTGGCGAAGCGGGCGTTTCTCGAGGCGCCGGATGAGCGCGTGAAGTGCGTCCCATGGAAAGAGATCGTGCGGCTGGGCCTCAGGGATTCTTTTCTGCACAGCATTCTCTGTTCCGGCGAACGTCCCTTCTCCATCAACGGGATGTACCGGCACTTCGACGGAAATGTGGCGCGGCGCGTGCGGCAGGCGGGACTCGACGCCGTGTTTGCCTATGAGGGAGGCGCGCGCGACACTTTCCGCGAGGCCGAACAGCGGGGCGTCGCCGCGTTGTACGAACTGCCGAGCAGCCACTGGCACTGGGAGCACAGGCTGTTGTCGGAAGAGGCCGAGCGCAATCCCGCGTATGCCAATCTGCTGCCCAAGCTGAAGGACTCGCCGGGGCACATGCAATGGAAAGATGAGGAGCTCGGCCTCGCGGATTTCGTCTTTGTGCCCAGCGAGCATGTCCGCAAGACGCTTCAGGGCGTCGTTCCGGACGACCGGATTCGCGTGGTTAACTACGGCGCGCCGCCAGTGCGGCCGCACCAGCCGGTCTCGATGGATGCGTCCCGTCCGCTCCGGGTCTTGTTCGTGGGTGCGCTGTCGCAGCGCAAGGGCATCGGGTATCTGCTCGACGCGGTGGAGATGCTGGACTCGCGGGTCGAGCTGACTCTGGTTGGTGGACGCATCGCCGGCAATCCCAGGGTGGATGCAGCGTGCGGCCGCTGGCGCTGGTTCCCGAGTCTGAGCCAAGTCGAGGTGCTGGGCCGGATGCGGGAAGCGGATATCCTGGTCTTGCCTTCGCTCGCCGAAGGATGCGCGCTGGTTGTGCTCGAGGCCCTGGCGTGCGGGCTGCCGGTCGTCGTCACTCCCAACACCGGTGCGCTGGAGTTTGTGCGCGACGGAGCGGAGGGGTTCGTGGTACCGATCCGCTGCTCCGACGCAATCGCCGACCGGCTGAGCCGGCTCGACGGAGACCGTGAACTGCTGGCAGTCATGTCGCGAAACGCACAGGAGACCGCTGCGGAGAAGTCGTGGGAAAGGTATCGCCAGAACCTGGCGGATACGGTGGGGGCTGTACTATGCCGCTGACTGAGTGGCAAGACACAGCGGGGTATTTCCGGCGGATCTCCCCGCTCAAAAAGCTCTTCTGGCTCTATTTTCTGCTGCTGATCTTCGAAGGCGCTTTGCGCAAGTGGGTATTCCCCGAGTATTCCGCGCCGCTGCTTCTGGTTCGCGATCCCATAGCGATGCTCATCATCGTCGAGGCCTATCGCGAGAACAAATGGCCGGAGCGGTGGTCGCTGACTGTGGGCATCCTCGCGGTCTTGCTCATCGGCCTGTGTCTACTTCAGGTCGTCATGGGCAATAATCCCTGGATTGCCGCGCTCTACGGATTGCGCTCCTACCTGCTGCCTTTTCCCGTCGCCTTCGTCATGGGAGAGAACCTGGACGCGGAGGATCTACGCAAATTTGGCGTTTGCTCCATGTGGTTGATGCTCCCGGAAACAGCCCTGGAGACCGCTCAGTACCTCTCCCCGTCCAACTCGTATCTCAATGCGGGCGCATACGAAGGAGCTACACAAATCGGCTATGCCGGGGCGCACGCCAGGGCTTCCGGCACTTTCAGCTTTGTGGTTGGCCCTGGGAGCTACGGCCCAATGGTCGCGGCCTTCATTCTCTATGGTTTGGCAAGTGATAAATTCGCCAGAAAATGGCTCTTGTGGGCGGCGGCATTTGCGGTGCTTATTTCTTTGCCGCTCACGGGGTCGCGCTCCTTCCTCGTGTCGCTAGGTGCCGTCGTTGCCAGCGCCGGGGTGGCGGCGGCGTTCGGCGTTTCCCAGTTCCTGAAGTCGCTCAGGATCATTTTCCCTCTCTTCGCCGTTTTCATTCTGGCGTCGTTCCTGCCGGTCTTCTCCAGGTCCAGCAAGGATCTGAACGAGCGCATCCAGGGGGGCAGCATGGTTGAGGGGGGAGGCAGCTTCCAACGGGCGGTTGCACATCGCACCGTGATTCCGCTCGAAACGACGATTCTTCAGACCGATTTTTCCAGCAATCCGATCGGGCTGGGAATGGGGCGCGGCGCCGCCGCGGTTACCAAGGTGCTGGAAGGCAGGATCGAATTCCTCGCGGGCGAAAATGAGATCGAGCGCGCCATCATTGAACTGGGCCCATTCCCCGGTGTCGCCTTCACGCTGTTTCGATTCGGTTTGGCAGGATGGGTCATCTTCGGAGCGATTTCGCGTGCGCGAGAAGGTGAGTCGCTGGCGCTTCTGTTCGTACCGATCATGGCCAGTGCTGTCACCTTGGGCATTCTGGAGCAGCCGACGGGGCAGGGCTTCATGGTGATGTTTTTGGCGTTTTCCCTAGCGGCGTTGAAACCCAGAGCGATCGTCGCCAGCCGCGCGCCGGCGTCGGGCCGGTTGGGTCGCCCAATCCTATCTGGCGGGTCCGCCCGCTACAGCGGTTCCAGAGTTGCTGCACCCAAAAGCCGATGAAGCCAGGCAGGCTCTTTCCTTAAGACAGAGCCACCTTGAGCGACGCCAGGGAAGCCACACGAACTCTGGAACCTCTCCAAGATGGATAAACACCAATGACGACGCTAAGACAGTTCGCAAGGCGCCTCGGCCGGGGCCGCTGCTTTCGCTTTCGCTTGCCCAAGGAGTACGGCGCCTGCCGGATGCTGGTCGCCCCTGATGCCGGCCTTGCCTATTGGTTTCCCAGGTCGGCGATACGGCGGGAAAGCCTGCTCCGGAATGCCGCGGAAACAATCAGACCGGGTGGCGTGGTTTGGGACGTCGGGGCGAACATGGGCCTTTTCTCTCTCGCGGCCGCGGGCTTGTCCGGCCCTACCGGGCGAGTCTATGCGTTCGAACCGGACACGGACATGGTGAAACTGATTCGGCGGTCGGCGCAGCTGAATCCTCAGGCCGCTCCCGTCCAGATCATCCCATGCGCGATCTCCGATACCATCTCGCTGGCCCAGTTCAACATCGCCAACAACAACCGGGCAGCCAATTTCCTTGAGGGGTTTGGGACCGGCCTCACCGGCGGCGTTCGCGAGGTGCAATCGGTTCTCACTGTTTCGCTGGATTGGCTCGCTGAGCGGATTCCGCCCCCCGACGTGTTAAAAATCGACGTCGAAGGTGCGGAATTGTGTGTCTTTCGTGGAGCGGCCCAGTTGCTGAAGGCCAAGCGTCCAGTGGTTCTTTTCGAAACGCAGGGCTGTAACGGGGAGGAAATCTCCCGTGTGCTGCTGGGTCTGGGCTACACCCTCTACGACTGTGACCGCACTCCCGCCGAGCGCCAGCCTCTAGTACGCCCCGCCTTTAACACGCTCGCAATACCCGCCTAGGCCACATCGCCGGGCAATCGGCGCCTTTCGCCAGGCTCGGGGGGCTGCGGCGGCTGACCGGCGCCGCTGGCTGCGTGTCGAGTGGAGAATCAATTCGAGATATGTCCCATCTGAACTCGGCGATTTCGTCAGCACCCTCCGCCCCGCCTATCGAACGGCAAAGCTCCGGCTCTGCAGCTGCCAAGCTGCGGAAGAACGCCGGGGCGAGCCGCTTCTACCCGCAACTCGACGGATTGCGGGCGCTGGCCATCCTCCTGGTTCTGATGAACCACATGGATGACCTGAAACTTCCCAGTTTCCTGGCGTGGATCAGCAGCCTGGGCTGGAGCGGCGTCGATGCTTTCTTCGTCCTCTCCGGGTTCCTGATCACCAAAATCCTGCTGGACATCCGGCCGAGCCCCCGCGCGTTTGGACTGTTCGTCCTACGCCGTACCCTGCGAACCTGGCCCCTCTATTTCACGGTTCTGTTGATCGCCTTTCTGATCCTGCGCCACGATCCGTCAGGCATGGAGACCAATTGGCTGCAGCACCTGGTGTTTCTGCAGAACTACGCCCCCTGGTTTACTGCGCGCACGTTGGGTCCGACCTGGTCGCTGTGTATCGAGGAGCACTTCTACTTCATCTGGCCATTCTTCGTATTCCTGGTTCCCCGGCGCTGGCTGCTCTGGGTGTTGCCCGCGATCTTCCTCGCCGAGCCGGCGATTCGCTTCTGGGGTTTGCACCAGGCGCTGACCACAAAGCAGCTCTACACCGAAACCCAGTTCCATCTGGACGGGCTGGTCGCGGGCAGCCTTGTCGCATTGCTCCTGGTCTTGCATATGCCGGGTCCGCGGACCAGGACTTGGGCCGGATGGTCCTGCCTTGCGATCGGGGCCGTGACCGCGCTGATCGGCTTCCGGCACAACTGGCTGGTTATGTTCGGCACCAACGTCCTCTTCGGGTTCACGTCGCTGGCGATCGCCTTTGCCGGCCTGCTGTTCCTGCTCCTGCGCGATGAGCCGTCGCTCCTCATCAAGGGGTTTAGCATCGGGCCGCTCCGCTACATCGGACGCATCAGCTACGGGATCTATTTGCTTCAGGACGGCACGATCTCGCTGCTCAACCGGCTGCCGTTGCATCGCGTGCTGGGTGAGGCTGCAGATTCGTGGATGCTGCTGATTCCGTTGCGCATCGGCGTTGCCATCGGCTTCGCCGCGCTCTCCTACCGCTATTTCGAAGCGCCGATCCTGCGCGTAAAGGATCGCTTGAGATAGACGCACCCTGGAGCCGCTTGGCTACGGGCAGATGCACGCAGGGAAAGGGCAGGCAGGGGCCATGCACAAAGAAATGGTCAGATGGCTGAATCGGCCGGAATACCTGTACCAGCCGGGAAAGCTGGTCCGCCGTGTGTTTCCGGGAGGACCTGTCATCGAGGGCGAGGAGATCGTCGGGCTGCCATGGAAGCTGCCGCTCGAGGTCGACAGCTCGGAAACGATCGGCCGCATAATTTCGCATCACGGAATCTTCGAAATGCCAGTGGTCGAGGCGATGTTCCGGCTGATCGACCCCGGCGATCTCGTGTTCGATGTCGGCGCGAACATCGGCTACATGACTGCTGTCGCCCTGTCGGCGGGAGCAGCGAGGGTCATTGCGTTTGAGCCCCACCCGGCGCTCTTCTCCCGTCTCGAACGGAATGTGGCGCGATGGAGTCGGGACCAGCGGTTTGCCGGGAGGATCGATGCGCGGCAGGAGGCGATCAGCTCGAGGAAAGGCGGGTTCTCCCTGTTTGTGCCCAAGCGCGGGTTTGCCGAGAACCAGGGTCTAGCCACGCTCGAAGAGAGGCCTGACCGCGAAGCGTACAACGAGGTGCCGATCACCGCTACGACTCTGGATGCGGTGATCGCCGAAGCCGGGGCCTCAGTCGGAGTGCTCAAGATCGACATCGAGGACCACGAGTCTCAGGCGTTCAAAGGGGGGAGCAATTCGCTTGCCGGCGGGAGAATCCGGGACATTATCTACGAGGGTTTCAGCGGGGCGGATTCGGATGCCTCAAGGCTGCTCATCAATCTTGGATATGCCATTTTCGGTCTGCAAAGTACGGTATTCGGTCCTGTTCTTGTGGAAGGGCTCAGGGCGGGCAAGCGGAGAATCGGAGATCATAATCTGGTAGCGACGCTCGATCCCGGGCGCCTCAGGAAAAGAATGTCCGCCAAAGGGTTCCGGTGCTTGAGCCGCGCGGCCAAGGCCGGCCTTTCCGCGGGACATTTGGCGCGCACACAGGAGGTCGTTGGCCAACGCTCCCAGCACGGGTTGATCAAAGGCACTGGACAGGACGATTGGAACGATCGATGAAGGTTCTCATTCTGAGTATTAATTATTGGCCGGAAGTTACTGGGATTGGAGCATTTACGACCCACCGCGCCGAGTATCTTGCCCGCGCGGGGCACCGCGTCGAGGTGTGCACGTCGTTTCCGTACTACCCGGAGTGGAAGATCCTCGAAGAGTATGCCGGGAAGCTCGCCCATACCGAAGAGAGAAACGGGGTCAGGATCGTCCGCAGCTATCTTTACGTTCCCGCCAAAGTGACGTCCCTGAAGCGCATTCTCCACGAAGCGAGTTTCCTGGTCTCCTCGGCGATCCGGGCGCTGATGTGCCGGCGGCCCGACGTCCTGCTCGTGGTTTCTCCTCCGCTGGGACTTGCGCTCACCGCAATCCTGCTGAGCCGGATCTGGCTGGTTCCCTTCGTCTTCGACGTGGAGGACCTGCAGCCCGATTCGGCGTCGGATCTGGGCATGTTGCCTGCGTGGGCCGTCAAGCTCCTTTACAGACTCGAGAAAGCTGCCTACCGTCATGCCCGCCTGGTGACCACTCTGACCTCCGGCATGAAAAAGAAGATCGTCGAGAAAGGCATCGCGGAAGAGAAGGTGGAACTGATCGAGCCGAGAATGGACGAGTCGCTGGCCGATCTGCGGGCCGAGGAGGGGGAAGCATTCCGGAGCCGCTATGGCCTGAATGGCAAGTTCCTGGTGACGCACAGCGGAAACATGGGAGTGAAGCAGGGGCTGGATGTGGTGCTGGATGCGGCGGCGCTGGCCCGCGACGACGCTTCGATGACCTTCCTGCTGGTGGGCGACGGCGCCGACTGCGAGAGGATTCAACGCCGGGCCGACGAACTCCGTCTCGAAAACGTGCGGTTTCTGCCGCTGCTCGATGAAGCCGACTTCCGCGGGTTGCTGGCGGCGAGCGGCTTCTGCCTGGTGACCCAGCAAAGGGGCGTATCGGAGATTGCCTTTCCGTCGAAGATCGTGACGTATCTGGCGGCCGGGCGTCCCATCATTGCTTCGGTGAATCCGGACAGCGAAGTCGGAGCCATTGCACGCGAATCGGGAGCGGGCAGGGTCGCCGGACCGGAGAATCCCGAGGCCCTGGTGGCGGCGATCCGGGCCATGCGAGCCGAGGACCTCGGCAAGGCCAGCGAGAACGCGCGCGCCTATGCGATCCAGATGTGGTCTTCAGCCCGCGTATTGGGCCACTTGGAAGAGACCCTGATGGCGGTTGTGGGTTCAGCGAGAGGGCCTATCATGAAAGAAGGAGCGAGCCAATGAACCGCGCGAGGCTGAGGATTGTATTCTCCATGGCTGCGCTTGCGGTCGTTGGCTTCGTGAGCTTGGCCGCCGCGCGGGCGCAACAGGAGACGTGGCAGCCGGCGCGCGCGGGCGCAAGCACCTGGGGAGCCGGCCAGAAGACGAACACCGCGCAGACGGCCACGGGCCGGATGACGGGTGGGAGTTCCGGTTGGATCGCTGGCAGGGGGAGCTTTGGATCGTCACTCCAGCCCGGGGGAGTGTGGCAAGGCAGCTTGGGCGGGCCTGTGTCAACAAGCCCGGCAATCACGAAAAACACTGGGAACGGGAACCTCCAGCCGGGTTCGGCTCTCAACAAGACAAACCCGGCTCCCAAGCTCGCAAGCCTTCACCCGGCGCCAGCGACGGTCCGGACGGCCGCGGCGCAGGGAAAAGCGCAGGGTTCTCGCGCATCTGGCGCTGCTCGTTCCTCCACCGGTCCGCACTTTGGCGTCGCGGGCAAGGGACGGAGCGGGGCGTTCAAATCCACTTCGGCGCACGCGAAAACAGCGCACTCGCGCAGCGGCTCAGGGACCGGAACGCACTCCGGCTCCGGTTCGCCGGCGCCCGGGCCGCTCGGCTCGAATCCGTTCGCCACAACTCCATCGAGCGGTGCGCCCGGCCTTGGGGCGCCCGGCGGACTGGACGGCACTCTGCACTAATCTGCCTCAGTCCGCCCGGGACCGGCCGGCCAACATGACATGCGAAGCCAGTTCTGCGCGGGACTCTTTCCCGCGCATGAGGCTGGGTTTCTACAGGCGGGGCTGAGTGCAGGCCTTTTCCGCAATGCTTGCGGCGTGGCGCTTCTCCCAGATCTTGGCGTCGACCAGGAAGCGGAACCAGAAGCTCTGCAGAAACCAGAAGATCAGTCCTTCGGTCCCGTCGAGAAGACCAAGACGGACGAAATAGCGATAGACGAATAAGGCGAGCGCGCGGACGAAAAGCGGCATGTGGTAATACTTCCGGCGAAGGAAGCGCTTCCGCTGGGCGGGGTTGCCGCGGGCATCGGGCTCGACCCGGCCTTGGGTTTCCGCGTTCGCGAGCTCGGCCACTTCGCTGTCGGCCCAACGATTGTGGCGCGCCGTCCACTCGGTGAGAGGCATCCGAATGTCGTCGACCATTGCACCCGACAGTTTGGCGGTGGTCCCCCCGGAAAGCAGAAAGTGCTGGTCGTACTTGCGGTCCTCGCAGCGGCCCGCGCCGGTGCGGAACAAACGCAGATGCCAAGTCGGACTCATGCCGCCATGGCGCAGCACGCGCCCCAGAAAACGCAGATACCGGGGGACAAAGTACCCGGCGTGTTCGGGTTCGTCGGGCAGGGCCTGGATGGCCGCCACCAACTGGCCGTCCATCCACTCATCGGCATCCAAATGAAGCTGCCACGGCCGTGTTATGGGCAGGTTGTCGATGGCCCAGTTGCGCTGGGCGCCATAGTGCTCGAAAGCATGCTGGACCACCGTCGCGCCGAGCGAGCGCGCCAGTTCCACGGTCCCGTCGCGGCTGTAGGAGTCGACGACAAAAACCTCGTCGGATACCTGGAGAGCGCTGGAGAGAGTGGTGCCAAGCGTATCCACGGAGTTGAAGGATAATAGGATAACGGCGGGCCGCATACCAACGATGGTAGCGCATGGGGATATGCCCTCATGAGCTGTGGCGCCGTCCAGTGCGTTTTGGGAGCCCGATGAAAGTTCTCTTGGTGGGGAGTTATGAGTTCGATGGGGCGACGAGCATCAAGATCTGGGCCAACGCGCTGCTTCGCGGGCTTCTTCAGCAGGGAATCGACGCCCGGATAATCTCCCCGAAGCCGGTATTCGGGACCCTCAAACGGTCGTCCGGCGGATTGGGCAAGTGGCTTGGCTACATCGACCGGTTCATTATTTTCCCTCGCGTGTTGCGTTCTGCCGCGGCGCGGGCTGACGTCGTGCACATTTGCGATCACGGCTCCGCAATGTACGTGCTCTCAGTGAAGGACAAACCGGTTCTTGTGACCCTCAACGACATGCTGGCCGTTCGCGGCGCGATAGGTGAGATTCCCGACTGCCCGGCGTCCTTCTTTGGGCGGCGAATGCAACATTGGATCCGGCAGGGGTTAAGCCGCGCCGATCTGGTCGTCTGCGTTTCAAAGTACACAATGAACGATGCCCACCGGCTCCTGATGGGGAACCGAAGGCGAT
The DNA here is from genome assembly GCA_049514795.1 of Occallatibacter sp. Classification (GTDB taxonomy): domain Bacteria; phylum Acidobacteriota; class Terriglobia; order Terriglobales; family Acidobacteriaceae; genus Telmatobacter. The sequence goes on along the minus strand of JBEKUS010000006.1, from coordinate 29,528 downwards.
GCGTGATTCCGAACGGCCTGACCTACCCGTTTCAGCCGCTCGATTCGAGTGAAGTTGACCGGCGTCTTGCCGGCTTGACTGCAATCCAGGAGCCGTTTGTTCTGCATGTCGGCTCCAATCTGGCGCGCAAGAACCGCGACGGCATTTTGCGCATCTTTGCGCAGGCAGCGGAGAAGACAAACCTGCAGATGGTCTTCGCCGGCGAGGCGTTGAGCCCGGATCTGGTCCGGCTCGCGAAGGAGTTGAAGGTTCACGACCGGATCGTTCAGGTGGTAGGCCCCAAAGTTGAGATCCTCGAAGCCTTGTACAATCGCGCCGTGGCCCTGTTGTTTCCATCGCGATATGAAGGCTTCGGTGTGCCGCCGATCGAGGCGCAGGCCTGTGGCTGCCCGGTTGTTGCCAGCGACATTCCTCCGCACGCTGAGGTGCTGGGTCAGTCGGCAGCGCTCCGGCCGCTGGACGACGAAGCCGGCATGGCAGAGGAGATTCTGAGGCTCGCCACGGACCGGGAATACCGTGAAGAGACTCGGCAGCGCGGGTTTGAAAACGTCCGGACACGGTATCGGAGCGAGCGCATGACGCGCGCGTACGTCGCGCTCTATCGGGAGCTTGCATGTCAAAGCTAGCTATGCTGGCCTACTTCTGCGCGGCGCCGCTTCCCTGGCGCCTGAGGCGTCTCGTGCTCCAATCCCTGTGCGGGTTTGCGATCCACAAGTCCGCATACATCTCCCGTACCGCACTGGTGCTGGCGTCGCGGCTGGAGATGGGGCCGGAGTCCAAGATCGGTGCGTTGACGGTCTGCAAAGGGCTGGAGTTGATTCGGCTCGAAGAGAATGCGTTCATCGGCCCGTTCAACTGGATCACTGCGTTTCCCATCGGAACCAACAGCCGCCACTTCGAGCTCGACCCGGAACGCAAACCGCGGTTGATTCTGGGGCGCCACGCCGCGATTACTTACCGCCACATCATCGATTGCACCGATGAAGTCTCGATTGGGGCCTTCAGCACTCTGGCGGGATTCCGCTCGCAGATCCTTACCCACAGCGTAGATCTCAGGGAATCCCGCCAGCGCTGCAAGCCCGTGCACATCGGTCACCACAGTTTTGTCGGAACCGGCTGTGTGCTGGTCGGCGGCAGCGCGCTTCCCGACCGCTCGGTTCTCGGCGCCCAGTCGGTGCTCGCTTCGCGTCTCGACGCCCCGGGCTACGTCTACGCCGGGAATCCGGCGCGAGCCATCAAGCCGATCGAGCCGGACGAGAAGTACTTTACGCGCGATGTCGGGTACGTGCTGTGAATCGTCGGCATCGCCGAGCGGTACATGGCTGCTCCGGCCGCCGCTGGCCTTTGGTTCAGCGTCTGCACGGCGGTGGCTCTTTCTCCGAAGACACGGCACATTTTCGAGACTGGCTCAGGGATTGAGGGAATCAAGGCGATCGGCACGTCGCCATCGCCGCCCAGGCAGGGAGGATCAATGGCCAAGGTGTTTCTGCACTCCGTGAGCCTTGAGGAGCCTAGATCGTTCGAATGGCAGGAAGACGCCTACAAGCTGTTCACGGAGAGCGCCCGCCGAGACCCTTTTGGCGTGCACTCCTTGGCTGACGATCCGGACAGCGCCGATATCGTCGTGTTTGCCGAAGTGGGCAGTCAAGGTCTCTATGCCGAGCGGGTCCGCCATCATCCCTATGTGAAGAGATTCCGCGAGAAATGCTTCATCTTCGATTCCGGCGACTATGCGCTGCCTTTCCTGCCCGGCCTCTATGCTTCGCTCCAGAAGAAATGCAATGACCCGTCGAGAACCAGAACCGGCTACTGGACGCGAATCGACGAGAACCCGTATGTGGATTTTCGCCCGCCCCAAGATGCCTATCCCTATCTCGCCAACTTCATCGGTTCCATGGCCACCCACCCGGTGCGCGATGAATTGCGCAAGCTGCCCGGCGACCGGTTCCTGATCGAGGACACATCGTCGTTTGCGCATCGCATCACCTTCGCCGGCCACGCGGACGAGCGTCACCCCTTCTGGTCTCACTATGCGGATGGCCTCGCTTCCGCTCCGTTCGCTCTTTGCCCGCGGGGAATTGGCACGGGCAGTGTGCGGCTGTTTGAGGCAATGAAGATGGGCCGGGTCCCGGTGATCCTCTCCGACGATTGGATCTATCCGGTGCGCGTCGACTGGCAGGCTTGCAGCATCACCGTCCCTGAAGCAGACGTCGGACGCCTCCCCGAAATCCTCGATCGCCATCGGGACCGCGCAGCCGAGATGGCGCTTCGGGCGCGTCAGGAGTGGGAGAAGTACTACGACCCCTCCGTCCGGTTTCACTGGCTTGTTGAAGATTGCCTCGCGCTGCGGCGAGCGCGGCGCATGCCGGAGGCCATCGCCGGAAGACTCGTCTGGAAGCATCTGTTCAACTACAAGACATGCCGTCTCTATCTGTCGAGCCAGAAGTTGATCTATCGCGAGACCGGAAAGATTCTGCCCTAGCAGAGTTCTCGAACGGCGCGCGAGGGGAACGCTCAATGCGCCGGCCCGACTGCTTGACGGATATCCTGAATCCGGGGATGCGGGATCCCATCGTTGCAGGTGCCAAATGATCTCGTTCATACAGCCGTTTGGGTTGCATTCGCATGAGCACGGCGGTTCGCAGAGGATCTTCCAGTCGCTTCTCGACTGCAATCACCCCCCGGTCTTGAGCATCGACTCCAATCCATTTCCGAGCTCAGGTTCATCGGCAGCGGATGAGATTCAGCTTCCCTCCCGGCCCAACTTCGGGTGGCTCGAGTACACGCGTCTCCAGGGCAGCCTCGGCCTGTTCGACCGGCTCTATCGCTCGCGATTCGAAGCGCGGCTTCGCCGGATTCTCGTCGACCGCAAAGTGAAGCTGGTCCACGTGCTCCCGCACGGCTATTTCTTCCAATCCGCGTGCCGCGTCGCGTCCGAGCTGGGCATTCCGTACTTCCTGAGCGTTCACGATGATCTCGGACACCTGTTGCGGGGCCATCCGTTCATCGGGGAATTGACGGAGTTCATGGGCAAAGCCTGGCGCGAGGCGAGAGGCGTCTTTGCGATCTCCGACGAAATCGGCCTGGAATACTGCCGTCGCTACGGAGCCAGGGAGTACCGGATTGTGACCGACGGCCTGAAGTATCTGGCTGTCGCTCCGCAGCAGCGCCCGGCGAAATGCCTCCGTCTCTACTTCATGGGGCTGTTCCACTTGAGCTACGCGCAGAACCTGCGCGCCGTGCTGGACGCGCTCAGGATCGTGCGATCGCGGCAGCCGGACTGGGAGATAGCCGTAACCTGCCGCAGCGGCAAGATCGCGATGCCGGTACACCCTGACGACGTTCGGGTCACCGTGCTGCCCTTTGCGCCGGCCGAGGAAGTGGACCGGGATATGCTCTCGGCCGATCTGCTCTACCAGCCGATGCCGTTCGAGGAACATGCGCGCCTGTTCAGCCGCTTCAGCCTGTCGACGAAGATGATCACTTACCTCGGAAGTGGGTTGCCGATCTTCTATCACGGCCCGGACGACGCGGCGGCGTGCACACTGCTCGCGCGCCACGAGGCCGCCGTAATTTGTACGACTCTCGATCCCGAAGTGATTGCGGATCTGCTGCTCGACGCGACCGCGCGCCGCGAAGCGATCGTCCAAAACGCGCTGGCGCTTGCGCGGTCGCAGTTCATGCTCGTCGACCAGCAGCGGCGGTTCTGGGAGCCCGTTCTCGCGGCCCTGTGACAGCCCGGCGGCGGGCGACCCGCCCGCAGAAGCCTCCGCTAGGAAGCTACTCCCCGGTCGGCCCACGATAAATAGATTTCGCGGAAGATATCGTCGAGCGTCTTGCGGATGCCCCATCCGGGATAGTGCGTCTCCATCTTGCGCAGATCGCTGATGTAGCAGATGTGGTCGCCGGCCCGGTTCTGATCGACGTACTCGTAGATCATCGGTTTGCCGGAGATCCCTTCGATCTTCGCGAACGCTTCGAGGATCGAGCAACTGTTCGACCGGCCGCCGCCGATGTTGTACACCTCGCCGGGGCGCGGGTTGGCGATGAATGCGGCGATGAAGCGCGCAACGTCGAGCGAGTGGATGTTGTCGCGAACCTGCTTGCCCTTGTAGCCGTAGACGTTGTACTTCGTGCCGGTCACGTTGCACTTGATCAGGTAGCTCAGGAATCCGTGCAACTCGACGCCGGAGTGGCTGGGGCCGGTGAGGCAGCCTCCGCGCAGTGCGCACGTGGGCAAGTTGAAGTAGCGACCGTACTCCTGCACCATCACGTCGCAGGCGACCTTCGAGGCGCCGAAGATCGAGTGCTTCGACTGGTCGATGCGGAAGGTCTCGGGTATGCCGTTCCAGTAGGCTTCGTCGGCATACTCCCAGCGCGTCTCCAGCTCTGTGAGCGGCAGCTCGTTGGGCGCGTCGCCGTAGACCTTGTTGGTGGACATTGAAGCGAACGGAGCTTCGGGCGCGAACTGGCGTGCGGCCTCAAGCAGGTTCAGCGTGCCAACGGCATTGGTATCGAAGTCGGCGAAGGGAATGGACGCGGCAAGGTCGTGGCTGGGCTGCGCCGCGGTGTGCACGATGGCGTCTGGACGGAGCTGCTTCATCAGGTCGAGCACGCCCTGGCGATCGCGTATGTCAAGCTCGTGGTGAGCGAAGCTCTTGATGGCCTGTTCGAGCCGGTGCTGGTTCCACCGGGTATCGCCCTTGGGGCCGAAGAAGACGGCACGTTGATTGTTGTCGATTCCGTGGATCTCCCAGCCTTCCGCGGCAAAAAAGAGGCAGACTTCAGATCCGATAAGACCGGAAGAACCGGTTACTAGAATCTTCTTCATGGAGCGCTCACCGAACATGTCATTGTACATCGACAGAGAGCGGCACGGAGTGAGCCGGCGTGTTTCAAGTCCTGCCTGAATTTGATGTTATGATGCCGTCAAGACAACATATTTCATTCGAAATCGTGTGGCGGTTTGATGCCCAAGTACGTCGAGATGAGGGTTGATTGGACCGTTGAGCGGTGTCTGCTCCCAATTCGTGCGATTCGTATCGCTGTTTCGACCGAAGCCGTTTGAAACCTCGACGGAGGCGGGCTGTACGAAGGAACGTATATGGCGCGCCGGCCCTGGCGCGCTCACAGTTCATGCTTGCCGATTCGCAGCGGAGGCTCTGGGCGCCGATTCCGGTCGAGCTAAAGATGTTGTCTCCAAACACAGGAAATGGAAGGGCGGAGACACTCTTCTCAAGTTGCCAGTGGACGCACTCGAGTGGAAGGGCTTTCCAGCAAGATAGGAGCGTCCTGAGACAGGCGAGAGCCAGGCAAAGATGCGATGGGTGCGATCGAGCCGCCGATAAACGGAGATTGATTGTTTGAAGAGGTTGTCACAGCTCGATGGGATTCGCGGGCTCGCCATTGCGATCGTCGTTATTCATCACTCGATTGCCAACCTTGGCATTGGCAATGAGAGGAACCTGTCTGTCGCTGTCACATTCCGCTTGCTTCATCCAGGCTGGCTAGGGGTCGACATCTTCTTCGTGCTCTCTGGTTTTCTGGTTACGGGAATCATTCGCAAAGAGCGAACGTACCCTGACTTTTGGGGCGCTTTCTACACGCGACGCGGGTTTCGTATTCTGCCCGCCTTTTTTGCCGTGTTCGTAGTCACGTTAGTCGCCGCGCACCTTTTCGCTCCGGCACTCCAGGGATCTTGGGCCTATATTCTGGCCGCGGTGTTCTTCATGGCAAACTGGACAGTTGCCGGTATCGGGGAAATGCCGATGCTGAATCAACTGTGGTCGCTTGCTATCGAGGAGCAGTTCTATCTACTGTGGCCGCAGGTGGCCAGGCGTCTGAAAATCGTTACCTTATTCGAGTTTTCGCTACTGCTTGCTGTGGGCTGTGAGATTCTGAGGATCGCGCTTTCAATCCTGCGCGTAAACCCTTATGTCGTTTACAAGATCACGCCCACTCGGATTGATGGGCTTGCGGTCGGGGCAGCGTTGGCAATCGGCATTACACTGCCTGCAGTACATCGTTTTCTGGCCGTCTGGTGGCGGCGCATCGCTGTGGCTTCCATTCTCTTCTTGACGTTTTCCTTCCTGTCGATGCGGGGAAGCTTGTTTGCGTTCAATGGCTGGAGCCAGGTGCTGGCCGTTCCTCCGACCATTGTCCTTACCGCAATGTTGATCTACGGTGTCGTTGAATCCGCCCTGCCCGCTGGCCTGGCCCGGTTCTTCGGTAGTCCCATTATGACCTATCTGGGCCGTCGCAGCTATGCCATCTACCTTATTCATGTGCCGATGGACGTTGCCGTGGAGGTAAGCCGCTCGCATGGCTTGCTGCAACGCTTGCCGAAGGGCGTAAGTGTCAACGCAGCCTTAATACTTTCAGCAATTGCAGTTTCCCTCGGGCTAGCAGAGGTTTCCTGGAGGCTGATTGAGTCTCCCGCGCAAGCGCTACGCTGGCGATGGATGCAAGGCAAGGAGCATGGGACGGTGGCTCACCCGCCCGAGGAGATGGAAATTGTTCAACTTGCGCAGGAGAACAAACTTTGAAAGCAGTCACCCCGTGCCACGAATCGACTGTGAAGGGCTGGGTCGGGACCGGCAGTCTTAAGCTTGTGCTAACTGATATGCAGCCGCTGCTTCAATGTAGATCAAGATTCACAAGCTGCTCTGCGGAAGTTTGTAGAGAGGTGTCGTGGATTTTGATCTTTGGCCCCCGGACAAAGCCGAATGCGCTGTTGAACATCACCGCGACCAGATAGGCCAGATTGGTTGTGAAGCCGAAGAGGATCGCATTCAGCGTGCTATCGACCCGGAAACGGCAAAGGAAAAGAACTTGCGCTGCGATTATGAGGCTGATGCTCGTCCAGGTCGTGGTCCAGTAGATCCAGCGCCGCGCGGCCGTCATGGTCCAGAGAACGCCCGTGAGATACCCGACGCAACTGCTCAGGACGAGCCAGCCCGTCTCACGGCGAAGTAAGGCATACTTAGGGCCAAGTAAGATCAGAAGTAACTTTGGATCGATGAATCCTAAACAGCAGATGGGAACGCAGATTGCCGCGGCAGATAAGGAGACGAGAAGAAAGCTGCGAAGAACGCGCCGATCGGGCAGCCGTGCGATAAACGGTTCAATAACAGCCCCGTTGAAGCCGGAGAGGAGCAGGAACACTTGCCCCATGCGGCCCAGCGCTCCCACTTCGGCAATGTTGTGGGTCTGTCCGAAAAAGGAAATGAGGAAAAGAGCGATCTGCCCCTGCAGCGCAAAGAAAAGATAGCTGGGCAGATTGGGAAGGATGTATTGCACCATTTGGCGTGTCGTGTCGGGATCGGGCCGTTCCGGGAGCGTAATGAAAGGGCGCGATTCGCGGGCATAGAGCCAGCCGACCAGGAGAAAACTTAGGGTATTGATCCAGCTCGTGGCACAGGCGGTCAGAAGTCCGGTGAGGTACAGAATGCCGCAGGTGAGAATGCGAAAGAGCGCGCCGGCCATTTGATGGCGGTAGTAATGCGAAAGGCGGCCGTGGATCAACAGCGGCGCGCCAAAATACGAGAGCATGCCGGAAAAATAGATGGATGCGACGACTGAAGCGAACAGGAGGACGCTGGTCAGGGCCGTCCAATGATGTTGGCGGGTGATGGGAACGTAGATGACAGCTGCAACAGGAGTCAGGCAGAGCAACATGATGTTGCGCAGACGCCTTCCCGAGCGGATGTATGACCCGACCACCGCGGGATCGTTGCCGCGCGGCCCAACCAGCGCGATGATCGTGCCCGAGAATCCAAGATCGGCCAGGAATCCCAGGGTCAGCTGGAAAGTGAAGGCCACGATGAATTGCGCATAGTTGTCGACCGTGAGCCAGCGGAGCAATAGAAAGCCGGTCAGCAGGTTGATGAATTGAACGAGGCCTTGGCCGGTGAGGTAAACAAGGATGACGCGAAACCGGCGTTTGGAATTCTCGGAGCGCAGCCATGAGCTCGAAGAAGCAGGAAAGCCTAGCATGGCGCGCTCTCCAACGGCACGGATAACGGGGCCGCACGGAACAAGATGGGAGTCGAGAAGGTCAGCCAGGGCATGCGATTTGACTCGAACAACGCTGGCACGTCCAACTCCTCGCTGAATTCACCCGTTGCCATGGAGAACGGCAAAATCAACCAGCCTCGCACCAGATGCCCTTCTTACGCTGTCCCTCGAAGTGCTTGGCCGGGGCGCATCGAGTCGACATCTCAAGAGCTGACCTACTGAGCGGCTCGGCTGAGGCGTCAGCGATGATGTTCCGGCCAGAAGAACCGGGAGGAACTCTGCTCAATTCTATCGCAGCGCGGCGCAGTGGATTCCGTGGCGACGTTCAGGGCGCGGTGTTGCCCGTTACTCGCGATCGCCTCGATGCGCGCCGGAATCCCGCGCTAGAATCGCAGTAGTTCATCTGAAGAATCACGCGTCGCGCAGGGACGCTTGGAGCGAACAACCGGAACAGTACTGAGTCATGAGGCAAAACGGATGCCGAAAGTCGCATTAATCACCGGGATCACGGGGCAGGATGGCGCATATCTGGCCGAGCTGCTGCTGGGCAAAGGCTACGTCGTGCACGGAATCAAGCGCCGCTCATCGTCGTTCAATTCGGCGCGCATCGACCATATCTACCAGGACCCGCACATTCCGGATGCGCACTTTCATGTCCACTACGGCGACATGACCGACGCCACCAACCTGATCCGGATCGTGCAGACCGTACAACCGGACGAGGTTTACAATCTTGCCGCGCAGAGCCACGTGCAGGTCAGCTTCGAGACGCCGGAGTACACAGCCAACGCCGATGCAACCGGCCCATTGCGCATCCTTGAGGCGATCCGGCTTCTCGGACTCACCGGCAAGACGCGGTTCTACCAGGCGTCGACCTCGGAGCTCTACGGAAAGGTCCAGGAGACGCCCCAGAAAGAAACCACGCCGTTCTATCCGCGCAGTCCCTATGGCGTGGCGAAGCTGTACGCCTACTGGATCACGGTGAATTACCGCGAGGCCTACGGAATCCACGCCTCGAACGGAATCCTCTTCAACCACGAGAGCCCGATCCGCGGCGAGACCTTCGTGACCCGCAAGATCACGCGCGCCGTCGCCGCGATTCACTTGGGCGTCGAGAAGACGCTCTATATCGGCAATCTGGACGCCAGGCGCGACTGGGGCCATGCGCGGGACTATGTCGAGGGCACGTGGCGGATCGTGCAGCAGCCGGAGCCGGGCGATTATGTGCTGGCAACCGGCGAGTCGCACAGCGTGCGCGAGTTGGTGGAGACGGCGTTCGCACAGGTCGGCCGCAGGATTGCCTGGCAGGGCAAGGGCATCGACGAGGTCGGAATCGATACGGCGGCCAATGATGTCGTGGTCCGGATCGATCCGCGGTACTTCCGGCCGACGGAAGTCGATGCGCTTCTGGGCGATCCGTCAAAAGCGCGCCGTGTGCTGGGATGGACGCACAAAGTGACCTTCCCCGAGTTAGTGGCGGAGATGGTGAACTCGGATCTGAAGGTTATCGCCAAAGTCCATCACCTCAGGAGCAGCCGTCATGAATAGTTTCGATCTGACGGGACGGCGCGTCTGGGTTGCCGGTCATCGCGGCATGGCCGGCTCGGCGATTGTGCGCAGGCTCGAGCGGGAAGACTGCGAGATCCTGACGGCAGACCGGGGCGAGCTCGATCTGCTGCGGCAGGCGCACGTGCACGCGTGGCTGTCGGAGCAGAAGATCGACGCGGTGTTTCTGGCCGCTGCGACCGTTGGCGGCATCCTCGCCAACTCGACGCGGCCCGCGGATTTTCTCTACGACAACCTGGTGATCGAGACAAACGCGATTCACGCGGCGAAAGAAGCTGGCGTGAAGAAGCTGTTGTTCTTGGGATCGTCCTGCATCTATCCGCGGATGGCGGAGCAGCCGATGCGGGAGGAGGCTCTGCTGACGGGGCCGCTCGAGCCGACCAACGAATGGTACGCCATCGCCAAGATCGCCGGGATCAAACTGTGCCAGGCCTTCCGGCGCCAGTATGGCTGCGACTTCGTCTCCGTGATGCCGACGAACCTCTACGGCCCGGGAGACCGCTACGATGCCCACGGCGGACACGTGGTAGCCGCGCTGATCATGAAGATCCATGCGGCGAAAGCGGCCGGCAGCGCGACGGTCGAACTGTGGGGCAGTGGGACGCCGAGGCGGGAGTTCCTGTTCTCTGAGGATCTGGCCGACGCCTGCGTCTTCGTGATGAAGAACTACTCCGGGGAGATGTGCCTGAACGTCGGCACGGGCCACGACATGACGATCCTGGAACTCGCCGAGAGCATTGCCCGGATCGCCGGCTGGAAGGGGACTTTTTCGTTCGACCGGTCGAAGCCCGACGGCATGCCGCGCAAAGTGATGGACGTGAGCCGCCTAAGCGCCTTGGGCTGGAACGCGCCTACCGATTTCGATACCGGCATGAAAGAAGCCTACCGGTGGTACGTCGCCAACGTTGCAGAGCGCCGGAGTTGACCGGGCAATCGCTCAAGGTATAGAAACATTTGTCCGGGATTCCTCTTTAGGGAGAAGTCGTCCTCAGATATGAGCTCTTCGGCACGTCGACACGAGCGAACCGTCCATAACATCGCGGGTAGCGCGGAAGGAAACCCATATCATCGCGCTTCGTTTCGGCTTTCGCATCGCCTGACACGGCTGCTATGGTACACGGTCTATCTTCTTCTCTACCGGCCGTCGCCCCGGCCGATGCACGCGTGGCGTTCGCTTCTGCTACGCTTGTTCGGCGCCAAGATGGGGCCAGGCTGCCACTTCTATCCGAGCGGCAGGGTCTGGGCGCCATGGAACCTCGTCTGCGAGGACTGCTGCACCCTGGCCGACCGCGCCGAAATCTACAATCCGTCCCCGGTCTATCTCGAGTCGCATTGCATCGTCTCACAGGAGGCGTACCTCTGCGGGGCAACGCACGACTACAACGATCCCGACTTTCCGATGGTCTCCTACCCGATGCGTCTCGGCGCATATTCGTGGATCTGTGCGCGGGCATCGGTGTCGCCGGGCGTGCGTGTGGGCCAGGGCGCGGTGCTGGGCCTGGGGTCGGTGGCGTACGAGGATCTCGAGCCGTGGACGGTGTATAGCGGAGTGCCGGCCGTCAAGATGAAGATTCGAGAACAAAACAGCTTCCGCGAAGGGGAAAGCTGTTCCTGATCGGGAAAGTCTGCGGTATCGTGCGCATGCCGGCGCACAATCCGCAGGCCAGTTGGTCTGCCGACCCTCCGCTGGCACTCGTGTCCTGTTGTTGCAGCTTCTTGGGCATCTTCCGGTGCGCGCCGGCGGCGGCTCTCGCGGTACAACCAGTGTTAAAGTGAGGGATGATGAGCGGAAAAGGACCAGCCCCCGTAGCAGCTGCGTTGTCCTCTGCGGTGATGACAGGACTGCTGATTGCCGGCGTGGGGTGTCTGGCGGCAGAACCGCCGGCGACGCCAAAGACCGCAGCGCAGGCGACAAGCGCCGCCGCCGGCCCTGAAAGCGCCTGTGAACCCGCCAGGTTGGGTTCGCCGTACATTCCTGTGGACAGTTGGGTCTATCCGGCCATGCTGCGGCTTTACTCGCTGGGTTACGTCGACACGGCGTACCTGGGGTTGCGGCCGTGGACTCGCGTCAGCGTGATGCACATGCTCGAAGAGACCGCGGATCTCTTCGAGGATGACGAAGCGAATGGCGACTCGGGCGCGGCCGAGGCTCGCCTCATCTACGATGCGCTGAATCGCGAGCTGCATCTCGACATGGAAGGCCCGTGCGGGCCGCACGAAGGCGGCACGCAGATCGAGTCGGTCTACTCCGTGGCGAGGGGAATCTCGGGCACGCCGCTCGACGATAGCTTTCACCTCGGATCGACGATCGTGAACGATTACGGCCGCCCCTTCGAGAACGGTTTCAACAACTACTCTGGCGTGAGCGGCTACGCGACTGCGGGACGATTCGCGCTCTACTTGCGCGGCGAATTCCAGGGCGCACCGTCGGCTACCGGTTATTCGCCTGCGCTCGCCCAGACGCTTTCGAACATCGATTCGACGCTGTACTACGTGCCGTCAAGCACGCCGCCCTATGGCAACACATCGGCCGTCTACAGCCAGACCACCATCCCCCAGGGACCGATCGCCACTCGAACTCAGGGGCGATTCCTGGAGGCGTATCTCTCCTTCCAATACCTGAATCACGTGATCTCCTTCGGCAAACAGGACCAGTGGCTGGGGCCTGCCCAGGGGGCCAGCATGGCCGTCTCCAACAATACACAGAACTTCTACGCCTTCGAGATCAACCGCATCGAACCGCTCAACATTCCGCTGCTTTCGCGGTTAACTGGGCCGTTTCGTTACGAGTTCCTCGTTGGTGCATTGCGCGGTCACACTCTCATGCCAGACCCGGCCTACGAACTGAGTCCCTCGCCTACCCTGTTCAACGTGACGAATCCCGGCAACCCCTGGGTGCACGTGGAGAAAATCAGCTTCAAGCCGCTGAAAGATCTCGAATTCGGATTCGAACGAACGGCAATGTTCGGCGGGAAGGGCCATCAGGGGGTGAGTCTGCACTCGTTCCTGCGCAGCTTTTTCAGCCTGACCGCAGGAAACGCCACCCAGAAGAACGGAACCGCCGACCCCGGCGCGCGCTTCGGGGCGTTCGACTTCACATGGCGGCTGCCCTTCCTCCAAAAGTGGCTCACGCTTTACAGCGATTCGGAAGTGCACGACGACGTTTCGCCGATCTCCGCTCCGCGGCGCGCCGCTTACCGCCCTGGTCTGTATCTTTCGCACGTGCCCGGCCTTCCCAAGCTTGACGTCCGTGTCGAAGCGGCCTCCACCGATCCTTCCACCGGGGAGAGCCACGGCGGAGTCTTCATGTACTGGGAGGGGATCGAGAAGCAGGGCTACACCAACCAGGGACAGATGTTCGGCGATTGGGTCGGTCGTGAAGGCAAGGCGGGGCAGGGCTGGGTCACCTATCACCTGACCGGCAACGAATGGGTGCAGGTCTCGGTGCGCCATCAGAAAGTTTCTAAAGACTTTATCCCCGGCGGCACTACGCTGAACGACTTCAACGTTCAGGTGGTCAAGCGCATCGGCAAAGCCCTCGAGGTGAAAGGCGACTTCGCCATGGAACACTTCAAGGCGCCTGTCTACTTGCCGGGGCAGCAGACCGTAACGGCCACGAGCATTCAGCTCACGTGGTTCCCCAAGCGCAAGGTAAGCTTCTGACGGTGGAGTGAAAAGCCAACGGCCCGTGCAAAGGCCGGAGGATACCTGCGTTCTCGCCCCCGGCGAAAGGCACACCTTAGAGGCAACTTCCGCGCTTCCGGGACGGACCCGCCTCAGCGGTTTTGTGCGGAGGGCTGCGGCGTCGGCAGCGGATTGATGGGCGTGACCTCGTAGACAGGCGTGGCGAATTTCGTCACTTTGAGTAGCTGTCCCTTTGCGTCGAAGGCCAGGATCCACTGCATCGGGCGATGCCAGGCGGCGACTTCGACAAATCGGACTGTCGACTCACCGCCAGCCCCGACCTCGAGAGTCGGCGGAAACACCAGGGCAGGGTTCGCGCCCGCGGATTCCTCCGGCGGCGGGGAAGTCATGGGATGCGCTCCGGCCAACGCGGCGTAGCACAGGGCGGTAGCGAGCCAATCGGGGCTTTTCTCTTGAGGCTCGTCGGCGCGGATGTGGTTGAAAGCGGAGATAGTAATGGGATTGACGGAGGCCGGAGAAAACAGCGAAAATCCGCGCCGTTCGACGGGAATGACGCGCACGCGTCCCTTATTTCCGCGCGGCACGGCGGCGGAGAACAGGCTCACGTCTCCGGCGCCATTGTCGCGCTCGAAGAGCAGAAACAGGTGGCCCGGAATCGCCTGGCACACAAGCTGCCGATAGGCCCACTTCCCCTTGTCAAACTCCATCCCTGCCAGTTCTGCGTCCTGACGGATCGAGGATTGTGCGCCCGTGGCCAGATCGCGGTCCTGTGCGCTCATCTGCGCCTCGGAGCGGAATTCAATCTGGCGGGCGCTGCCAGGCAGCAAGACATCGGTGGAAAAGGGCGCGAGGGGCCGTCCAGCCGGCACCGTCGCTGTTCTGTAGGATTCGGCGGGAGCATTGGGCGGGAGCGGCGCTGCACCGTAGGATGCGTCGGGCGGCTTTGAGCTTGTCTGTGCGCCGCCTGCTGCGGACACCAGTGCGAAGGCCAGGGTCGCAGTGAGAATGGCGGTGCGATGCATACCGTCGCCAGACTACCACCTCTGGCGGTGGGATCCGGGTGATCGACAACGCCGGAGGCAATTCCCTCGGTCGCCTTTTCAGTCGACCGGGATGGGGTTACGGCAGGCGAAAGATTGGCGCCATGGGTCAGCGCCCCTGGGGATGCGATAGGTCATAGGCAATTCCGACCGTAAATCCCTGGGGATTGAGTGTGTTTCCCAACAGCGGACCAGTCCAGAATTGGTACTCGTAGTCGGCGCGCACTTTGAGCGGGCCGAGGAACCGGTACTCGAACCCTCCACCCGGAGCGAAAACGAGGCGCGTGTCGTGCGAGTATCCCGGCTGAGGATAGAAATCAACGCTCCCATCCTCGATCAGGCCTTTGAAATAGGGGCGGAATCTGTTTGTTATGTGCCAGTTGTAGATCGGCCCACCGCCGGCCGTGTCCTGGCGCATGTTCTTTTGCATCGGGAGATTCCGGTTCAGGCTAATGTCACGAGCCTCGATCTCCACACCGAGGCCGCGCACGATGTGCTGGAGCTTGGTGGGATACCAGTCTGCCCAGATTGTGCCGCCCAGCATGCGGCCATGACCCCAATCGACGTCGTAGCTGGAAGGCCCAACTCCGATGCTCCACGGTATGGCCTTTGCTTGGTACGGCGCAACAGCCTGTGAAAACGCGGGAAGTGTCGCGGCAAACAGACCTACGGTGACTATGGGGGGAACAAGCCACTTAAAACGCATTCTGCATCTCCTTCTTCACAGCGGCATACTGATGCCTCTCGGCAAATTGCCGAACAGGCAGATTTCTGCACGTCAAGGTAACCAGGCAAGAGCAGGGAATTGTGCAAGGTGTCGATCCGGCTTTGCGCCGGAATGCTCGTCTCAAACTCGCGTTCATCCGAAAAAGGGAATCGGACTCACGCGCTATCGATGAAGCCCTTAAGGTCTTCGACGTCAGATGCGGCCAAAAGTTGTGCACATTTGACGCGCCGATCTTTTTGCTCCTGGCCAGTTTACCTCATCGGGCCAGATCACGGTCTCAGCGACGCTGATTCATCGGTCATTTGCGCGGCTAGTTTTTCGAAAGATTGCCTTGGGCAGATGCGCATTCTGCGGCGCTTCGTATTTCACGACGGATCGAGAGCGCGCAGCCGCCGGCTGGGAGGCCCATCGGCAACGTCACCTCGGACCACGGCGGCAATTCGATCAGAGACTCGGAAAGAGGCCGGAAGCCGCGCGACGGGCGCCTGGCGTTTCTTCAGGCTCGCAGGATCGGAGGGGTAGTGTCTTTCGCCGAATGGCGGTGCCGGAGTAGCTTTTCCATGCGATCGCGCATCGACTTCACGAAGGGAGGGTGCGGCCCAGTACGCAGTTGCGGAACCGTCGGCAGGAACGCGCTTACCGAAGGATGTTACTGAAGTAATTTGTATTGATGATCTGTGCACTCTGGCCGCGATTGACCAGAGCGACTTTTTGAAAAAAACGCGCCCTCGCCCATTGTGCTGTGGTACGTTTAATGGTGCTAAGGGGAAGTCCCGGCGCCCCGTTTGTCTCCGGCAACGGGGTCCTAGCTGTGGCTTGTTTTCACGAAGTGGGTTCAGTGAAAACGTCGTCTTCATCTTGGTTACATTAGCCGAACTGCGGAGGATTAACGCATGCGAACTCGTGTTTTGAGATTTGTCGGCCCGTTTCTTGCCCTGGTATTTTTCGGATTCTTGCCTCTTGCGCTAGTTGCCCAAGCGGGCCCAGCTGCCAAGGGAGCGAGCAATGATCAACCATCGCGATGGGATATCTTTGCCGGCTACAGTTACCTGGCCCCCAAAGGATCGGTAACGACGACGAGGCCCAATGGGACAAGCGTCACGGCAAACTACGATGCGGTGAATGTGGGCGGAATAGCGAGCGGGGCCTATTTCTTCAATCGCTACGTCGGCGCCCAGGCAGAACTCGGGGTTCACGAGTGGGGCGATCAGAGTCCCAACGGCAGCAATATTGGGACCCGCGGCAACGACGATGGTTTCACAACGGTTGCAGGCGGCTTGATTTTTCGCTTCCCATCCGAGAACATCACCCCCTTCGTTCATGGATTGGTCGGTGGAGCGCTGGTCGGTGGGCCATACTTTGAGCCCAACAAGTGGGGACCCATGCTTACGGCAGGCGGCGGACTGGACTATAACACGCCCTGGTTCAACCATCATCTGGCGATCCGGCTCTTCCAGGCCGACTACGAGTACATGCACGCCGACTGGGGCCCGAATGCCTACGGCGGCCGCGCCAACATCAGCGCAGCCCGGTTGAGCACCGGCATCGTATTCAAGGTCGGTTCCATCGCGCCGCCGCCGCCGGTGACTCTGGCCTGCTCGGCGAGCCCGGAGACGATCTTCCCCGGCGACCCGGTCACGGTCACGGCAACGGCTGGTGGCCTGAATCCGAAGGACCACGTGATCTACGGTTGGTCCGGAGCGGGCGCTACGGGCAGCGACACCACTGTTAAGCTGGACACCGCGTCGCTGGCGCCGGGCCAATACACGATTACGGGCACGGTGAAGGAAGGCAAGCCGGGTAAGGAAGGTCTCAAGCCTTGGGAGTCGGCAACCTGCACGGCGGGGTTCACGGTGAAGGCCTTCGAGCCGCCGACGATCAGTTGCTCGGCCAGCCCCAGCACCATCAAGCCGGGCGACGCGGCGACCGTCACTTCGGTGGGTGTCAGCCCGCAGAACCGCCCGCTAACCTACAGCTACGCAGCAACGGCGGGCACGATCGCCGGAACCGGGACGACGGCTGAGTACTCCTCGGCGGGCGCCCCGACGGGAGCGGTGGGGATCACGTGCAACGTCTCAGACGACAAGGGGCACACGGTGAGCGCCCAGACGGGCTTGACCATTACTGCGCCCTACGTGCCGCCGCAACCGCACACGCAGGCGCTGTGCTCGATCAGCTTCGCCACCGACGTGAAACGGCCGATGCGCGTCGACAACGAAGCCAAGGCTTGCCTCGATCAGGTCGCGCTGGATCTGAAGCAGCAGGCTGACGCCAAGGCGGTCGTCGTAGGCGAGCAGAACGCCGACGAAAAGGCCAAGACCGAGAAGCAGCAAAAGTTCGCGGCCAAGCACAAACGCGCCACGGTAGACCAGTTCGCGGCGCAGCGCGCGGTCAACGCCAAGGACTATCTGGTGACAGAGCAGGGCATCGATGCATCGCGCATCAGCGTGGCCACGGGCGCCACTGACGGCCAGACGGTGGAGAATTACCTGGTGCCGGCGGGAGCGACGTTCAGCTCCGACGTGACTGGAACAACCCCGGTGGACGAGACGGCGGTGAAGGCGCAGGTGCGCAAGCCGCTGCCGGAGCGTCATCCGGCGAAGAAGGCCGCGAAGTAAACCACGGTCCGATTTGGGTCAACGAACAAATCCGCGAGCCTCGCCTGTTCAAGGCGGGCTCGCGGAAGATAAACAGCAATGAATCCTTCCGCAGGCTTCTTTTGGGGCTGACCAGTCCGCAGACCGGTCAGCCCTTTCGCTTTTCCGGGACGGTTCTTGCCACGGAGCAGGCTGTCTTCCCGGACTCGAATCAGCGTTCCCTTCATGTTTGTCATGGGTTGGGATTCTGCTCGGCGCTCAAGGCCATCGGCTACGACGTTACGCCGCCGGAAGGCACCTTCTACGTCTTTCTCAAGACGCCCATCCCCGACGACGTCGCCTTCACGCGCCTGTTGACCGAGCAGGGTGTGTTGGCCGTCCCCGGCGCGGGCTTTGGACGCTCCGGTTACATTCGTCTCTCGCTCACAATCCCGATCGATCAGATCGAGAGATCGATCCCCGGCTTCGAGCAGGCATTCCTCGCATCGCGCCGGCCGCCGGCTTAATTTAGGTTCGCGGACGCGTTGCCAGCGTGGCGGATATACACATGCTGCCCAGCTTATTGCTCGGCGGGGAGCGCAAGGTGTGGGGCGACGGCGCCTATCAGGGCCAGACCGAGGCCATCCATGCCGCCGCGCCCAAGGCGCAGAATATGACTTCGCGCCGGACCAGATACAAGAACTATATGGATGAGGAAGCCAAGCGCAAGAACACCACCAAGGCCCGCGTGAGAGCCAAGGTCGAGCATCCTTTCCGCATCCCCAAGCGTGTCTTCGGACTTACCAAGGTGCGCTACCGGGGCATCTCGAAGAACCACGAGAGGCTCTGCGCGGCCTTTGCGCGTTGCTTTCGATGTATGCAAGCAACCCTGTCAGCCCTGTGATTTCATGTCGCACAACACGCCCGCTATTCGGGTAAGGCGATTTGGCCTTCGATATGGAACTGCCCGCTGACGCCTGGCGCTCCTGTATCCGGCTGGCCGCCGCCGATGCTGATGGTGTATTCCCCTGCGGCGACGATCGGATTACCTGCTCCGGTGACCATGCCCAGATCGCGGTCCTTCAACTCGAAGTGAACCTTCTGGCTCGCGCCCGGCTCAAGGTGAATGCGCTGAAATCCACGGAGCGCGATGAGGGGAGCACCATTGACATCAGGGAACTTGAGATAGACCTGCACAACCTCATCTCCCCCGATCTTGCCGGTGTTCGTCACCGTCACATCGGCGCCCACAGGCTGCCCCGCAGCCACAGCCTGCGTCGGAAGACTGAGGCCGTTGTAGCTGAACGTTGTGTAGCTGAGTCCATACCCAAACGGATAGAGCGGCTTGCCGTTGAAGTACCGGTAGGTCCGGTTGGCCATCCCGTAATCCTCGAAGTTGGGCAACTGGTTGACGCCGGTGTAAAACGTGACCGGTAGCTTTCCCGCAGGATTGTTCTTGCCGCTTAGTGTCTCAGCGACTGCCGCTCCGCCTTCTTCGCCGGGGTACCATGCTTCGAGAACGGCGCTGGCGTGCTGGTTGATCCAGTTGACAGCGAGGGCGCTGCCATTGATGAGAACAACGGCGAGAGGCTTACCAGTGGCCGCCACAGCTTCAACGAGTGCTTCTTCCGGCGCGGGAAGGTCGATGCTGGTGCGATCTCCGCCGAGGAATCCGGGTTCAGTGACCGGCATCTCTTCGCCTTCAAGCGAGCTTGTGATGCCCACAACTGCGATCACGACATCGGCATCCTTTGCTGCGGCAATCGCCTCGGGAGAAGGCGCGTTGTTTACTTTGGTCCAGATCAGTTCTGCATGCGGTTTACCGTCCACGCTGCCGTAGTTGATGCTGAGTACAGCTTTCTGGCCCTTTTCCAGGTGAACGCGACCGACACCGGCGTCGATTTCCTCTCTGCTGAACAGCATCGCCACCTGCTTGTCGTCAATCGACAGTCTTGCGAAGCCCATGCCAAGCACCCCGACCAGGTAGTCGCCGGAATCCGGGGCCGTCACAAATCCAGTCCAATGCACGCTGATGATTTTCTTTCCTGCGACCTCGGGGGGCAGATTGTCGCCGGTAAGCCTGACGTTCGTCTCGGTCCGGATGGCAAGCATGGGTGCGTTCGATGGGGCGCCCGGCCGGCCCATGGACTCGCTGTATTCCGCCTTCAGACCCGGTTTTCCATCGGGAGTGGTGAGTACACTGTCCGGCACAGGGCTTCCATCCGTGCGCAGGAACTGGGTTCCTGGAACAAAGGTGATGTTCGCGTCGGGGAACTCAGCATGAAGGCCTTCCATGACGGAGACGATATGCGTCGGCTGGCCGGCGTAGTTGCCGAGCAGGGGCCTAGTCTGGTCGGCGAGCGGACCTACCACGGCGATCCTCTTGATCCCCGGTTTGAGCGGAAGCAGACCGTCGTTCTTGACCAGGACCATGGCCTCGTTGGCGAGTTGGCGAGCCAGGGCGCGGTGTTCTGCGCTGTCAAGTTCCTTCTCATCGATTTTTGTGTAGGGAACCATATCCGGCGGGTCAAACATGCCAAGCTTCATCCGTGCGGTGAACAGGCGAATCAGAGCCGTGTCCAGCGTGCTTTCGGGCAGATAGCCTTGCTGCACGGCATCGATATAGGCTCTTTCGACTGGTTCGCCAAACCTTGAGGTGAAGGTAACGCACTCGTTATCCATGCCCCGGATGACGGAAATGGCCACGCCTTGCGCCTGCGTTGGACGGTAACGATGATTGGCGGCAACGTCCCGGACGGCGTCGCAATCGGAAACCACATACCCCTGGAAGCCCCACTTGCCGCGCAATTGGTCCTGCAACAGGAACTGGTTAGCACATGCCGGTTCGCCATTGATGGCGTTATAAGCGCACATGACTGAGTCGGCCTTGCCTTCCACGATGGCTGCGCGGAATCCGGGCTCGTAGGTATCCACCTCGTCGTGCTTGCTTACGTCCACATCTGCGAAGTGCCGCGTTGGCTCCGGTCCGCTGTGCACAGCGTAGTGCTTGGGTGTCGCGATCGCCCGGTAATATCTGGGGTCGTCGCCCTGCATTCCGGTCACGTAGGCAACCCCCATGCGGCCGGTGAGGAACGGATCTTCGCCGTAGGTCTCCTGTCCGCGGCCCCAGCGCGGGTCACGGAAAATATTCAGATTCGGTGACCAGAAATCCAGTCCTCCCATGATGCCGGTGTGTCCCTCACGTTCGTTCTGCACATGTTTAATGCGCCCCTCGATACCAATCTGGATCGCCATGGCATGAACTCCGGGCGCATCGAAGGTCGCAGCCAGACCGATGGGCGCAGGGTACTCGGTTACGCCCTGATTGATCACTCCGTGGAGCGCCTCGCTCCACCATTGGTATGCAGGAACATTGAGCCGCGGAATGGCCGCGGAGTTGTTCTGCATTTGCGTGGCCTTCTCAGCGAGCGTCATGCGACGCACCAGATCGGTGGCCCGCTGCTCAGGCGACAGCTTTGGATTCGTGTAGGGGAGATTCGCGGTATCCTGGGCGACTGCAGATTGCAGAATCGAGCCAAAGAAGAGCGTTCCAGTACACGCGACGATCACTGCAGCAACTCGCGTCATGCGGTTTTTCATGCCTTTTCTCCAGGTTAGATCTGTGCGGCCGCCATACTTCATTGCGCCGTTTGAGTGATCGCGAACCGGTAGATGTTCACGCTCGTCGGCGTCACCGTAATCGTCCCGGGAGCGTCGCCGAGGTGCGGTTGAAGTCGGCCAGCGCGACGCCCGCGGTCCGAGCCGCCATCGTCATGAAGTCAGTGTACCGTAGCATCTCGTTCAGGATCATCCCGTAAGCAAGGTCCTGGCGAAGCGTCATTCCTCCAAACGGGCCTCCGCCGCCGGGTGCGACGTTGAAGCAGGCGTACTCGTCGATCGACAACGGGATCTTTTTAGAAGAGGATCTCCTCCGGGAAATCGTCTGAGCAGAAAGAAGTAAATCGCTTTTTTAGAGCAAGATCAGGGTATCCACAAAGCATGGGACGCCTCTCATGCTCGTCCATCCGGATTCTTCTCCTCGTGTGCTTTGCCGGCTCACGTTGAGGAGTTTTCTGGATGGACTCCCTGAAATGTCAGGGCACGCCCAGGGCTTTGGGATGGAAACGGATGCATGAACGATCGCGAGCCGAGGCACGTGGGCGTATATTGGTTCGCAGCCGGGAAAGCAAAATGGAAATTCCGGCTAACAATTTGGGAATCCACAACAAGGTTGAGTACGATGAAGTCGCATGTATGCTCCTTGACGGCGTTGACGGCAATTGTCTTCTACCTGGGTGCGGCTGCCGCGCCGGCCGTTTCGCAGACGCCGTCGCCCGCGACAGGGCAGGCGAACCTGCAAGCTCCTGGGGACAATGTTCTGCTGGACGTTGCCGTTCGCGACAAGCACAAAAAGCCGGTTCTCGATCTGCAGCCCGATCAGATCTCCGTCACGGATAACGGAGCGCCGGTAAAGCTGACGAATCTGCGCCTGGTGAGCGGTAAACAGCAGAATGAGCCGCTGATGACTCTGCTCTTCGATCGCCCGGCCATCGAGGGCAATCAAAACGATTTAGACAACTCCCTGTTTGGCGGGTCCGCTTCTTCCGCTCAGGAGACCTGCGAGGGACTGCGCCATGCGGCGTCGAAACTCCTGAAAAGCATTCCGGCGAGCGCCACCGGGTTTCAATTCGGTGTGATGGACATATGGGGCCGGCTGCAGATTCAGCAGGAGTACACTGCGGATCGTAAAGCAGTCATGCAGGCGGTTTCAATGGCTGTGCAGCCGGGCCAGTATGGAGCCAAGGTGACGGCCAACGCAGTGGAACAGCGGATGGCGCAGATTGCAAAGACAGGGCAGGATCCTGCAGGGACCGCGGTGAACACGCGCGAACGCGCGCTTGCACGGTCAATGTATGCGGCGCTGCAAACGTCGAGCCGCATTTCAAAGGATCAGCATATGTCCCTGTCGTTGGCATGCCTGCTGGCATTGGTGGAAGCGCAGCAATCGCTGCCGGGGCGAAAGACGATCATCTATTTCCCCGCACCCGACCAAGCAAGCATCCGTTCTCATGGCATGAGAGGTTATGACAGCCGCGCCAGGGACGCGCAGCGCGCGATCATCGGAGCCGCGAACCGGGCCGGGGTGAACATCTACGTGGTTCGCATCGAGGATCTGGCCGCGTCGAATCAACTGGCTTCCATGCTCGATTCTTACAACGTCTTGACCGCCGGGGTTGCCAGCCCCGCGATGACCAGCAGCCAGGGCACCTTGTCCTCGATACACCAATTCTCCAGCATGGATGGGCTCAAGTCGATTGCATCCAGCAATGGACGTGGCGCTTCCTCGGACGGCCTGGATGGGCTTGCCAGGCAAACCGGGGGCGACGTACTCAATGCGGGCGAGAGTATTTCGAGCCCGGTCAAGGAGCTTATCCGCGGGCTGACGACGTATTACGAGGCCTCGTATGTTCCTCCTTCCGGCGACCAGGACGGGAGCTTTCATGCGACGGTAGTGAAGCCGCTGCGAAGCGGGCTCAAGGTGAGCACGCGAACAGGCTACCTGGCGCTGCCGCCGAATGCCGGAATCACCGAAGCGCCGCAGCCTTTCGAACTGCCGTTGATGGCGCTGCTCAAGCGCACGGAACTCCCGGGCGACCTGAACTACCGGGCCGCGGTGCTGCGCATCGGTCACTTAGATGAAGGTAGCCTGAGTTTGGTGGCGCTCGAGGCTCCGGTAAGTGGATTGCAGATTCGCGAAGATTCAAGCACGCACCTGGATTTGGCGCACATTTCTGTTCTGGCCGACATCAAGGACAGCACGGGTACGGTGATTGAGCGGTTCAGTGAGGATATTGCGCGCCGCTGGGCAGCAGGAAGCAGCGCCGGCGCCGCGCCCGAAGTCATTTCGTTCCAGCGGAGCTTCTCGGCTCCGCCCGGCTCTTATGTTCTCGAAACCGCCATTCTCGATAACAACAGCGGCAAAACCGCCGCAAAACGCCAGACGTTTGAGATTTCCTCGTCCGAAGCTTTGCCGGAACTGAGCGATCTTGTAGTGGTGCGCGGAATGGCGCCCGGCGAAGTGGAGGGCAGCGAACCCGATCCGCTGCGGTATGGCGACCAGCGCGTTCAGCCGAATCTGGATGGACAGATAGCGGCGGGCGTGCACCAGGTATCGGTGTTCTTGCTTGCCCGCCCGGATCCGAAGTCGCTGGAGCCGGCAACCGTCAAGCTGGAAGTTCTGCGCGACGGGGTTCCGCTGAAAGGCGCGCCGCTGACTGCGACGCTGAAGGCTGGCGCCGAGTTCTACCCGGTGCTGAACAGCTTTTCGATCAGCTCGGCCGCCGACGGACAGTACCAGGTGCGGGCAACCCTGACTCAAGGCGGAAAATCCGCGGAAACGATTGGCGAATTTACTTTTGCAGGAGAAGGGGAGCACGGTACAACCGGCGGACCCGGCGAAGCGCCTCTGGTGGTCGATCCTCCCGGGCTGGCAGCTGCTGAGCAGACGGTTGGCCGTCCGGGGCCGGAGGAACTTGACCGGATTCTGGCGGATGTGCGCAGGAACGCGATGGACTACGGAAACGCGCTGCCCAACCTGATCTGCCAGCAGATCACGACCCGCTCAGTCGACGCCCGCGGCGACGGGAAATGGAAGCACAAGGACACGATTGTGGAGGTGCTGACCTACATCGACCATGAAGAGAGCCGGACCGGCGTCGGCGCAGAGGAGAACCACTCTAAGAAAGACGCAAAAGATGAGATCGACAAGGGAATGATTTCAGCGGGTGAGTTTGGCGAGGCGCTGGGCGGTATCTTCAAGCCGGCCTCGAAGGCCGAGTTTACCTGGAAAGAAACAGGCACGCTGCGCGGCGAAGCGGTGGAGGTGTTCGACTATCGCATTGAACAGGCGAACTCCAGCTTTTGGTTGCGTGCTCTCTCAGGATCTGCCATAGTGGGCTACCATGGCCGGATCTATGTCGACCGCGCTACGCACGACGTCAAGAGCTTCACGATGATCAGCAACGATGTCCCCAAGAGCTTTCCCATTCGCAGGGCAGCCGTACGGGTGGACTACGACTACGTTGCCATCAACGATCACGACTATCTGCTTCCCGTGAACGCGCAGGTGGTGGTGGGGCAGAGCGGGAATGTGCTCGAACGCAATGACCTCGAATTCAGCAAGTTCCGCAGGTTCGGGTCGACTTTGCGCATTCTTGATTCCAAGCCGTTAGACGGGCCGCAGTAACTCGGGCGCGTCCCTTTCAAGACGAGTCCCCGCGAGGGCTGGCTCGCGTCTTTGAGATGCGGGCCACCCGAGTTTGATCGGCGGCGGATTTACTCTTCCTCGACGGGGCGTTTGGCGTTCAAGAGGGTTTTTGCGTCGCCGCGCTCAATCTCGAGAATGTGGGTATTGCGTCAGCCAAATGCCTTCGGACGCGTATCGAACGCGATCGTGCACGGGGTAGTTTGCCCATCGAATTCTTGCAACGGAGTGGGGCAAATCCGGTCAGGTTCCGGGGCAGGTCAGGGGCGTGCGAAAAGCATGATTCAGCCTTGATTTCTTTACTTGCCCAAGCGCCTTGACTTAATGTGACTGGTATGAAATCAGGGCAAGAGCAGTTCCTCTCAGATCCGGATGCGTCAAAGGATGGAATTCCCAGCCAACCCATAGATCGCCGGCGCTTTCTGCAGTATGCGGCAGGCGTGGGGGCGATGGTTGGACTCGGTGGAAGCGCCTTCGGCCAAGCTCAGCAAGATGTCGCCGCCGATGCAACCCAACCCAGTCGCAAGGCGGCGTCGACGGACTCGCGCCTGCCCGACGGCGCCGAGTACGTCTCCTGGGAACAGCCGCTGACATTTTCGAAGACCTACTACGTGGACAACAACTCCGCCAAGGCCAACGACAACGGGCCGGGCAGCCGCGAGCGGCCCTTCCGCACCATCAACAAGGCTGCCCAGGTCCTCCAGCCCGGCGAACGGGTGGTCATCGCATCCGGCACTTACCGCGAGTGCGTCCGCCCGCTGCGCGGCGGCGCGGGTCCGGCGCAGATGATCAGCTACGAGGCCGCCCCGGGGGCAAAAGTTTTCATCAAAGGCTCTGAAGTGCTGAAAGACGGCTGGCAGCAGGAATCCGTCGCGATTCGCCGCTTCGGCCCTCCAGGCCAGGCTGGCCAGCCTGAAAGCCAGGCGGCGTGGCAACACGACCTCACGGGCTCCATGTTCCCCGATGCCTACAACCCCTTCGCCCTGGCCAGCGCGCCGGGTGATCGGTCCTGGCTGGACACCAAATCGGTCGACATGGGTCCGTATTTCCGCCGGCGTGGATTGGTCTTTGTGGACGCCAAACCGCTGGAGCCGATGGAGCAGCTTCGCGAGCTGGCAAGCGCGCGCCTGCCCGGCCCCCCGCCTCCAGGTACACCGGCGCCTCTCACCGGCCTGCCTCCTCGCGCGCGCGGCGGTCCCATCATGCAGGAGATCGGCGGCTCGCCGGATGCCAGGTTCTGGGTCGATAACCCGGGAGAGACCGTTCATATCCGTATTCCCGATGGCACGCCCGCTGAACACATGATCGAAATCACCACCCGCGAGCAGGGCTTCGTCCCCATGCAAAAGGGTCTTGCCTTCATCCGCGTCAAGGGAATCACTTTCCAGCACGCCGGCAACGGTTACCCGGTTCCACAGCGCGGCTTGGTATCCACTGCCGGCGGCAATCACTGGATCATCGAGGGCAACACCATCGAATGGGCCAACGGTGTCGGCCTCGATATCGGCAACGGCGACTGGAATGGCGGTTTCACGCCGCAAGCTGGGGCATCTCAGATCGTCCGCGGTAACACCATTCGCTGTTGCGGCGTCGAAGGCCTCGCCGGCATGGGAACCCAGGATACCGTCATCGAGGACAATCTCATCGAGTGGTGCGGCTGGGCGGATGCCGAACGCGCATGGGAAGCTGCCGGAGCCAAGTTCCACAGTGCCCGCAACCTGCTCTTCCGCCGCAACGTGGTCCGCCATATCCGCCATGCCAACGCGGTCTGGTTCGACAGCGGCAACGTCAACTGCCGCATCACCGGCAATGTGTTCGCCGACGTCCTCACGGTCAGTGCCGCCGTACACATGGAAATGAACGTCAAACAGGACCAGATCGACAACAATGTCATTTGGAATGTCCGCAACGCCGAGCCGGGCACGCCCGGCCAGAGAGGATGCGCGGGATCTGGCGTTTTCATCAATGCCAGCGATCGTTTGACCATTGCCCAAAATCTAATCGGCGGCTGCGACAACTCTGGCGTTTTCGCCATCGTGCGCGCGGATCGTGCCGGCAGCGGAACCGCCCAGGAGAACAAGATCTATAACAACATCTTCACCGGTTGCGGCAAGTCGGCCATCGTATTTCTCAACCAGCACAACGAGGCCGACGGGAATCTCTACGCCTCCATGCCCAACGAGTTTCTGGGGTTTTTCGCATCCGACTCGAAGCAGTACCTCGACTTGCCGGCTTGGCGCGAGGCGCACGGCTGGGAAAAAAGCGGAGCTTTGGGCGACTTGCAGGTAGCCTTTGATCCTGACCGCCTGGAGCTGACGATCAGCAGCAGCCAGCCCTTCCCAAAGGTGAGTGTATTCAATCGTATTGACAGCGATATGTTCGGCAAGGTCACCGGAGAAACCAGAGCTCCCGGCCCATTAGCCGACCCCGGCGCTAAGCGCATTTGGCAGTTGGACCCTCGCTCGCCAGCCGCGACGGACAACCGGGTCAGATAAATAACGGGCAAAGTGAGCATTTCTGTGTGACTGTCCGGAATACGGGAACCTGTGGCGGTCGCTGACTCTACCAGCCGGCATCTCAGACTGGTCTTTGACCAGCCTGCAGCAGCGGTTGGTGAAGACGGGCGGGCGGCTGGTAAAGCATGCCCGCTATTACTGGCTATTGTTGGCGGAGGGACATTTGACGCGGATTCGGTTCGCGGCGATGTTGCGCAGGATGGCGTTGTTACCGCTTCAGGCAAACTGATCGGCTGACGGGGCCGAGCAGAATCTCAACGAAAGGAAGAGGAGGAGAGATAAGTGTCGGAGATAATGGCGACGAGATGTCTCTACGAGGCGGGCTGGGCAATGACGGCAGCAAATTGCCAGGCTTGTCCGACGCAAACGCCGGCATTTTCGGCGCAACTGTTCTGTTGGCCCTGCAATCTATCGCAGGAGCGGTACAATTGCAGCGATTCCGGATCCAAAAAGGAGATTCCAGATTACGAACTATGCCGCCAATTCCCATGGAATGGTGGATATGGTCGCGGTATCCCAGCATCACGACGCGGAGTTCATTAGCAAACAGGCCCCAGGACAAGAGGGGAATTATCTCGCTCCGACACAAGGGGGCTGCCCTTTTCAACGTGGCAGAGGCATCCACCAGACGTGGGCATTCGATGCAAAGCTCGTTTTTACCGGCGGGTCCACTGCCGAGGGAACTCCGGCAACTGGCGCCGATGGCAAGCCTCTGCACTCATCGCATTACGGGGGCCTCAATATTGACCTGAAATACATGTCGGTCTGGGGATCACCAAGAACTTCTGCCGACGCCGACCTTTGGAGGGCCGCCTTCATTATGGACGCATCCGTAAATCAAAACGCGAATCTAGGTGCGGCCCTTACTGGGACGCCAAGTCGATTTGGCTTGCCTGATTTCAATCCCCGGATAGAGGCGGAGCACATGAGCCACATGCACTTTCAGAAGAACTATCCGCCGTCGCCGAAGAAAGGACAGTGAAGAATGAAGCCGTCGGGTTTATGGATACTGGTCCTAATTTTCCCTGGATTATGCGCCGGTGCGCAAAAAGAGATCATTCCTCCAGCGCAGATCACGAAATGCTTGAAACTTGTTGGTGGACCGTTCGAGATCAGTTCGGACACAAACCCGTACTACCTTCGCGGAGATTTCTTTGGCAAAGGCACTATGGCTTACGCTGTGGCCGTTCGGCAAAACTCTACGGTTCGGCCAGGAGTGATTCTATGTCCTGCAACTGGATCACCAGTGGTTCTTATGCACGGCTGGACAGGGAGATTTGCTTCGAAAGAAATCGAAGCAAATTTCTTTGTTGCCCCTGAGTGGGAAGCCTACACGAGGAATGAAACGAATTCCCTCTTGAGGCAGAACAATCATCCTGGCATCGCAGCTGGAGAATCAATCGCAATGATATGGGAAGACGGAATTGGCCTTCTTTTCTTCGACGGGAAGCGGTTCCACTGGACACCCTCGCTTCAGTGAGAATTCAAGTACGATCAAGCGATTGAGCCACGATTCAACGTGCACCTGTTTACCGCCAAAGAACGAGACACCGAATCAGGCAATGACTACTTCTCTGCGAGATACTACTCGTCGGCGAAGGGACGGTTCATGAGTTCCGACTGGTCAGCAAAGATCGAGCCAGTTCCGTATGCGAAGCTGGATAATCCGCTTTAGTGTTTATGTGTTTTGTCATCTCATAGCCGAAAGCGCGAATCTCTTGGAGAGATGCTCGAAATGAGAAGGTAGGCAAGGCCTCTTGATGAAGAAACAATCATGCAAAGACCACTGGACACGGATGCTAGGTAAAGTAGCCGGAACCTAAAGGCTGCTAAACCGAAGGATCGCATTAGATTGTTTCCACCTCGCGGTCCGCTCCCAGAAAAGCCGCGAGGGAATCTCTTTCAGCGCCCGCCAATTCGATCCCTGTACAAATCAGAAAGAACCGCGCCAACCTTTCGCCCCCCATCGTGAGCTGCAGGCTGGCCAATTCTCCCGAGTCGATGCAGGGCGCAATTCTGTACACCGGCAGCCAGCGGCAGTCTCGACCTCGATTCCGTGTTTGACCCGATTCCTTGCTCTGGCTAACCGGCAAGCGGGTCACTCATGTTGGCCTGCTACTGCATTACCGCGAATTCATACGCGCCGGTGCTCGCCGCGGCAGTTTGATCGCGCTTGGC
>JBEKUS010000005.1:0-61276 GCA_049514795.1 Occallatibacter sp. | reverse complement strand
GAGCGCCGGCTCCACGCCGTGCTCGGCAAGGATGCGCGCCACGGCCACGCTCACCGTCATGATGGCCGGCTGTGTGTTTTCGGTCAGGCGCAGATCGGCCTCGGGCCCTTCAAAGCAGAGCTTTGAAAGCGGGAATCCGAGCGCGGCGTCGGCCTCGGCGAAGGTTTGCGCTGCAACGGGAAATCGCTCGGCGAGTTCGCGGCCCATGCCAACGGCCTGCGAGCCCTGCCCTGGAAAGAGAAAGGCTATTTTGTTTGACATTTCAGTGAGATTTTATCGCGCCGAGCCGCGGACGCCGTCCCGCACCGCGTATTCGGGCGGAATTCGTGATCCTCAAGCGGCGTCCACTTCACCGGAAAGATGAGCGCGCACGTCTTTCATCGCGATCATCAGCCTGCGGGCGGCGCCGGGGCATTTTTGAAACCCATAATTCGTATAGAACGCGACCGTCTTATCGTCGACTGCATCCACGAGGATCGCCGCCAAACCGCCGATCTCCGCTGCGGCAGCGGTGCGGAGAAACGCGTCTTTCAAGAGCGCGGTTCCGATTCCCCTCCCTTGCACGCTCTTGTCCACGGCGAATCGTGCGAAGAGCATGACCGGAACGGAATAGTTCGCCGGAATCTCCGACAGGATGGAGACTGGCGACTCTTCACGCCGGAGGGAACCGAAAACCAGGGAGTGATAGCCCATGACCACGCTGTTCCTGTGCACAACATAGGTTTGTGACGAATCGGCGCGCTGATTCACAAGAGCATATTTGCGAATGAAGAGGTCCAACGAGTTCTTGCCGCACTTGAAATCGCGGACTTGATGATGAGCCGCCAGCTTCTCAACGAGCGATATGTCGTGTAGCGTGCTCAGTTGTTCGCCTCTTCAATGCTGCCTGCCATGACGCCGGATGACCCGCATATCGAGTGATCCGATTCTCCAGCTTCTCCGCACAAGCGAACATGGTTACCAAAGTTCTCCCACGGAGATTGATCATCGGCGCAGACAAGGCGCGAAGTTTGTCATACAATGTACATACGGAGAGTCTCCCATGGCGACGGTGCCTCGTCAATTGAAATCGCGGCGGATCAACGCGCGGATATCCCGCGCCGAAGAATCGCTCTTGCGCAAGGGCGCTCGCCGCAAGGGGCAGTCTCTATCCGAATTCGTTGTCGAGAGCGCATGCGCTGTTGCGGAAATCGAATTGGCGGAACAGAAGGAACTCACGCTTCCCCCCGCTCAGTGGCAGGCATTCCTCGAAGCCCTCGACCGGCCGGCCACATTCAATCCGGCGCTCCACCGCTTGCTTATCGAACCGAGCGCCATCGAAATCGCCCACAGGAAATAGGGGCAGAGGAGTCATGGTTCTCGAGGTCTTGTCTGCTGCCTATTTCCTTCGCTCCCGCCTTTTTGCTCCCTTGCTCTCTTGCTCCATTGCTCCCTTGTTCCCTCGTCCCCCGTTTTTCAGTTCCAGCGCTTCTTGTCGTTCACGTCGTCGTCGATGAGGCGGCCTTTGCCGTCGAACTTGACGGTGCGGCCCTGCTGGCGCATGTAGACCTCGAATTTCCGCGCAGCGCGGCGGCGCTTCCAGCGGTAGTAACGGTTGCGCAGGCCATACCAGCTTTCACTGAGCCTGATCGAGACTCCTCTGCGCGGAGCCATGCGCACAAAGGCCATGCCCGCCAGCGCCCCGCCCAGTTGGGCGAAGGCGTACATCCGTTCCTTGCCGAAGAGCATGGCCACGGCGATGAGCGCGTAGACGACCACCAGGTAGCGTGCTTTGATGCCGATCGGCAGCGGGAACAGCATGAACTGCATATCGCCGTAAAGCAGCCCGATGGCCGCCAGCAGCCCGAAGATGCCGCCAAAACAGCCGTACAGCGGAACGGGGTTGCCGAGGAGCGACGGGGCCAGCGTGATCGCGACCGCGTAGAGAGCCAGCGCCGCCACGGCGGTTCCCAGAACCGAAATGGCATAGAGGTTTGTGACCCAACTCGCGTCATGGAAGCCCTCGAGGAACCCCGCGAGGAACCAGAGCGACAGCAGTTCGAAGAGCGTGCCCCAAAGCCCGGGATGAACGAAGCTGTAGGTCAGCGGCTGCCAGAAATCTCCATGGAGGAAGAGGCCCGGATCGAACGTTGTCCAGATCTGCAGCGGGTCAGCCCAGGAAGTGGCCATCCTTGCGATCAGCAGCAGGAAGTAGGCGGCCAGGTTGATGAGGATCAACCTGCGCGTGGCGCCGCGAAACTCGGGGAAGGCAAGCGTGCTGGAGCCGATCCTTGGCATCGTGACAACAGGGTAAACGCTCCGGCGCGCCGGTGTCATGGCGCCGTGACCCGATGGGCAGGCGCCGGCCGGGGAAATCGGAGGGCCTGTGCCATGGCTTGCGCGGTGTGCGAGAGGCCGGGAATGCCGGTGCAAAAGTGCGTGATCGGGGTTGTTCGATGAAATTTGTTCCCGGCGGCGATCCGGCCGTGCTGAAGAGGCCCCCGGCGCTCTTGACCTGAGGGCGGGTTCTCACTAAAACTAGCGTTGGCTGTCGATTCCGGTTCTTTTATCCCGGAAGGCGAATTGGTGTGGAAAGTGAGGAGGCTACTATGCCCAGCTGCCCTGAGTGCGATACCGAACTGGACATTGAAGTCGACGAAATTGAAGAAGGCGACGTGATCGCCTGCGAAGAATGTGGGACGGAGTACGAGGTGGTCGGCGTCGATCCGCTGGAGTTGACGCGCCTCGAAGAGGGCATCGACGAAGAAGATGATTTGCTTGAAGAGGACGAGGAGGAATAGGAATGAACCGGACCGTCTTGCTGGCAGCTGTGTGTTGTCTCCTGGCTCTCGCCACGGTTTGTGCGGGGCCGCGGGACACGCTGCTGGCTCCCACGGCGCAGGCCCAGAACATCGGCCAGCGCACCGTGTTGGGCACGGTGCTGGACGCAAGTTCCGCGCCGGTCGCCGGAGCCACGGTCTTCCTGCAGAACGGGAAGACCAAAGCCATCCGCAGCTTTACGTCGATCGCCACCGGCCACTTTCATTTCGCTCAGGTCGATATGAGCACCGATTTCGATCTCTGGACGGAGAAAGACGGCAAGAAAAGCGCGGTGAAGACCGTCAGCTCGTGGGACGCGCGCAAAGATTTCATTTCTGATTTGAAGCTGAAATGAGCAGGGGCCGCCGCCTGGCCGCGGGCAGAGCTTTGCGAGCCGCCGCGGCCGCTGGGGCGCATCACCGCGTTCTGAGCACTATCCTTCCAGCTTCTTCGTCACCAACTCGTTGAGCAGCGCCGGATTGGCCTGACCCTTTGAGGCGCGCATCACCTGGCCGACGAAAAACCCCGCCAGTGTCTTCTTGCCGGCGCGGTACTGCTCCACCTGCTTTGGATTCGCCGCGATCACCTCGTCGATCATCTTCTCGATGGCCGACGAATCGGTCAGCTGCTGCGGCTTCTCGCGCTCGTAGACCGGACCAAAGTCCTCGCCCTTCTCGAAGCACACATCGAAGAGCTGCTTCATTTGCTTGGAGCTGATCGTGCCTTCGTCGAGCAGGTCTGCGGCAAGCACGATGCCGGCCATGGTCACCGGGGATTGATCCAGTTCCAGCCCCAGCGCCTTCAGCCGCCCGCCAACCTCGCTCAGCAGCACGTTGGCCACACGCCGCGGGTTGCGGGCGGTCTTGGCTGCAGCCTCGAAGCGGTCGGCGAACTCGCGCGAGGCAGTCAGGGTGTGCGCGTCGCGCTCCGCCAAGTCGTACTCGGCGATCATACGCGCGCGGCGCGCCTCAGGCAGCTCGGGCAGCTTTGCCTCCGATTCGGCGATGAACCGCGGCGGCAGGATGAGCGGCGGCAGATCCGGCTCGGGGAAATAGCGGTAGTCGTGCGCCTGCTCCTTGGAGCGCATGGAGTAGGTGCGGCCCTCGTTTGCATTCCACAGTCGCGTCTCCTGCACGATGTGCCCGCCCGATTCGATCACCTCGATCTGCCGCTCGATCTCGTACTCGAGGGCCGCGCGGATGAAACGAAAGCTGTTGACGTTCTTCACCTCGACCTTGGTGCCGAGTTTCTCCTGGCCTCTGGGACGGACGCTGACGTTCGCGTCGCAGCGCAGCGAACCCTCCTCCATGTTGCAGTCGGAGACTTCGGTATAAAGCAGAATCTCCTTGAGCCGCGTGAGATACTCGAAGGCCTCGTCGGGGGTGCGGATGTCGGGCTCGCTGACGATTTCAATCAGCGGCGTGCCGCAGCGGTTCAGGTCGAGATAGGTGTGCGTGGCGGAGTCGGCGAAGCCTTCGTGCAGGCTCTTGCCCGCGTCCTCTTCCATGTGTACGCGCGTGATGCCGATCCTCTTCCGACCGCCATCGGCAGTGGGAACTTCGATCCAGCCGCGCTCGGCCAGCGGCTTGTCGAACTGCGAGATCTGGTAGCCCTTGGGCAGGTCGGGATAAAAGTAGTTCTTGCGCGCAAAGATGGAGCGCTCGCGGACTTCACAGTTCAGCGCCAGAGAGGCCAGCGTGGCGAACTCGACGGCCTTCGCGTTCAGCACCGGCAGAGCGCCGGGCAGCCCCAGGCAGACGGGGCAGATGTTCGTATTGGGACCGGCGCCGAACTTGTTTGCGCAACTGCAGAAGGCCTTTGTGGCGGTGAGCAGTTGCACGTGCACTTCGAGGCCGATCACCGGCTCGAACTTCGCGAGGACATGGGGTGCGCTGGCGGTGGCGGGCATATCTGGATTCTATCGCGAGGCGCGAGCACTACTACGATGGGATCAAGTAGCCGCTCGATCTGTCGCCGAACGGTCAGTTTCCGTCAGCTGAAGCGTCCGAAGCCGGGTCGAGAAGACTCACGCTTCGAATCCCGCTGTTCTTCGTCAGCAGGATGCCGGAGCCGGGAATGGGAATCGCGTTGCCGTGCATATCGACCCAGGAGGCGTCAGCAAGATAGATTGACGCATCTTCCGCGGCATCGGAGTAGTAGTGCAAATTGCCCAGCACGCTTCTGCCATCAGCGAGTTCCACCTGAAGCGGCTGGCCCTTGATCGCTTCACTTTCAAACACATCGTTCCAGATCGAGTTTCGTGTCGTCCGCTCCGTCAGCCGAAACCATTGAAACATGCGGTTGCCGTCGAATCGAACATATGCGACAGCGGCAAATGCGAAAACGACCGTCACTACTGCAAGCCAGATCAGTTGAGCTGGCTCCCAAACGACCGTAGTATCGCCTTTGCCGGTGGGATCGGGAACCACATGAAAGGGCAGCTTTCCGCTGTTGAGTGGAACATAGCAGACGTAAATGACGAAACTGAAGACCAGCGCCTCGATCACCCGCTCAAGGTCAGACTGAGTACGACGAGTGGCAAGTGCCTGAACGATATATGCTGCTGAGAATCCTGGGAGAAGTACCAGAAAAACCTGTAGTGCGAGAAGTGTAGCCGGCATCGTCAGCGGCTCCTTTCACGCTCTTCTCACGATTGTTCTGCGGCAACTGGCTGTGGCGCCGGAGACGTTGACTCAGTCCGTGACGGCGGAGGTGGAATCTTCACGGGGCTCGGAAGTCTTACTGGGACTCTTGGGGCCCCATATTTGGAGCTCCCTCTCGGCAATACATATCCCATACGGCTTCACCTCAACTTTCATTATGGTCCGATTCCGACGCAAAGTCCACGATGAAGGCGATGACGGGCCAGGGCCCAATTGCCTACAATCGGAAGCGCACGGGCGCGCGTGCCGGACGATCCGCTGGCGGCGCATTTTGAAATGGAGAACTCCATTGGATAAGAGAAATCTTCGTGATGCTTTTGCGGTCGCGGCAGTTCTGGCCGCAGTCGTCAATGTGGGACTCGTCCGGGCTCAGCAGTCGGCTTCAGCGTCGATGCCGGCGGCCCAGACCGCAGCGCAACCAGCTGCGCCGGCGCAAACCTCGCCTTCGGGGCACCCCAGCAATGCCTGGCGGGCCGAGCACGACAGGCAGTTGCTGGTCGACTTCGGCGGGTTTGCGCGCTACAGGGAGGCGAACATGTCGCTGGCCGCGCCGCAACCGGGCGAGGACCGCGTGGTCTTTATGGGCGACTCGATTACAGATGGCTGGAAGCTGGACGTGTCCTTCCCGGGCAAGCCGTACATCGACCGCGGCATCGGCGGGCAGACCACGCCGCAGATGCTGGTGCGCTTCCGGGAGGACGTGATCGGCCTGAAGCCCAAGGTCGTGGTGATTCTCGCCGGGATCAACGATATCGCTGGCAACACGGGACCGATGACGCTCGAACAGACTGAGGAGAACATCGCGTCCATGGCCGAGCTGGCCCACGCGAACGGAATCCACGTGGTGCTTTGCTCGGTGCTGCCAGCGTTCGACTTCCCGTGGGCGCCCCGACTGACGCCCGCGCCGAAGGTTGTAGCAGTGAACGAGTGGATCAGGAAGTACGCCGCCGCAAAGGGCGATGTGTACGTGGACTATCACTCGGCGATGAAGGATGAGCGCGGCGGACTTCCGGCCGCCCTGAGCGCGGACGGCGTTCACCCCTTGCCCGCGGGCTACGCCATCATGGCGCCGCTGGCGGAGGAGGGAATTGAGCAAGCGCTGAAAAGCAGGGAGTAGGCAGCAGCCAATGGGAAATAGAGAGGCCTGTTTGCAGCACATGAAGCGTCAGATTCAGTACAGCTGAGCTGCCTCGGGGTTTCGCCTACTTCTGCGCGTCCTGGAATTCCTCGTACCAGGCCATCTGAATCGCCTCAAGGCGCGCTTCGTTCGACTTTGCCGGGTCGTCCGCGAAGCCTTCGAGCTCGATCACGGACCGGTGCAGATCGGTAAAGCGGACGGCCAACGGATCGACATCCGGGAACTTCTCCGCCAACTGAATGCCGATCTCTTCGGCGTCGGTCCAGTGAATCTCGCGCGGCATCCGGACTCCTTGCTTCACTTCTGCGTCGCGACTGCCAGCGGCTTGCCTTCGCTGACGTGGTTGCGATTCCAGCTCGGAATCTCGACGACGTAGCTGCCGGGACGTGTGATCACGGTCTGGCAGCCGAGGCGCGAATTCAACTGCTGATCGGCGGCCATGTCGAGCCGGTCGAGCTCATCTTCTTCCGCTTCGCTCAAGCCCTCCGCGCCCTCCTTGATCCACAGGTGGCAGGTGGTGCAGGCGCACGATCCGCCGCAGGCGTGGTCAAGAACGACGCCGAAGTTCTCCGCCACGTCGAGGAACGACATCGGCTTGCCGTGGCGGTCGTACGGCAGCGTGCCGAATTCGAACTCGACCGTGCGGCCCTCGGGAAGAAACGTCACGCGGACCAGTTTGTCGGGCGGGATCTCGGCCTTTGGAGTCTGGCTCATCGCCTTCGCGCTCTCTGTGCTGACTTGCTGCTATTTGAACTCCGCCGGCGCCATCGTATGCGGCGCGGTCACTGAGTCATCGAGTTCCTTGCCGGCCTCGTTCATGGTCTTGCCGCGAATCGCCGTCGAAACCGCCGCATCCATCATCAACTCGGCATAGCGGCGCGTGGCCTGGTCGAGCGCGACGACGGCCTGGCCGATCGCCTGCAGATTCTCGGTCTGCTTGACCGCGACGAGCCGGTCGCGCGCCGCCGCGATGGCCGCCTGCTCCTCGGCGCTCAACTCGTTCCACGCCGGATTCTGCGGAGCGCGGTGGACGGCGGCAAGAATCGTATCCGCCTCGTTGCGTGCATCGATGAGCAGGCGCCGGGCGAAGTCCTCCTCGGCGTGGTCGAAAGAGTCGAGGATCATATTCTCGACCTGCTCATCGGTGAGGCCGTAGGTCGGCTTGACCTCGATCTCCGCGGCCTTACCGCTGCGCTGCTCGCGCGCGGAGACGTGCAGGATGCCGTCGGCGTCGATCAGGAAGCGGACCTCGATGCGCGGCAGGCCGGCGCTCATCGGCGGAATGCCTTTGAGGTCGAAGCGCGCCAGCGAGCGACAGTCGGCAGCCAGCTCGCGTTCGCCTTGCACCACGTGGATGGCGACGTTCGTCTGCCCATCGACGCCGGTAGTGAAGAACTCCGTGGCCGAGGCAGGGATGGTGGAGTTGCGCTGGATGATGCGCGCCACGGTTCCGCCCAGCGCCTCGATGCCGAGCGAGAGCGGCGTCACGTCGAGCAGCAGCATCTCTTCGGTGGCCTGAGACGCGCCGGCAAGGATGTCGGCCTGCACCGCGGCGCCGAGGGCGACCACCTCGTCGGGATTGAGATCGGTGTGCGGCTCTTTGCCGCGCGCGCTCAGATGAAAAAGCTTGTCGGCCAGCGCGCGCACGGCGGGAATTCGCGTCGATCCGCCAACCAGTACGACTTCGTCGATCTGCTCCGGGGTGACATTCGCGTCGGCCATGGCCTGCCGGCAGGGGCCGACCGTGCGCGCCAGCACCGGCTCGATGACCTTCTCGAAGACCACACGGGGAATCTCGCGCTGATAGCGTGCGCCGGTGGGAAGCTCGACGTCGAACTGCGCTGATGCGACGGCCGAGAGGCGAATCTTGACGTCAAGGGCGGCTTTGCGCAGTGCTTGTACTGCACCCGGGTTCTTTCTGAGCTCGACGCCGTGCTCGGTACGAATCTCGTCGAGGGCGATGGCCACCAGAAGATTGTCGATGTCGTCGCCGCCCAGGTGAGTGTCGCCGTTGGTGGACTGCACCTCGAAGATGCCGTCGCGCAACTTCAGGATCGAAATGTCGAAGGTGCCGCCGCCCAGGTCGTAGACTGCGATCGTTCCCGCCTTCGAGCGGTCGAGGCCGTAGGCCAGCGCTGCCGCGGTGGGTTCGTTCACCAGGCGCAGCACGTCGAGGCCCGCCATGCGGCCCGCATCCTTTGTGGCCTGGCGCTGCGCATCGTTGAAGTACGCGGGCACCGTGATGACCGCCTGCTTGACCGGCACGCCGAAAAAGCGCTCGGCGTTGCGCTTGAGCTGGCGCAGAACGTAGGCCGAGATCTCGGGCGGCGTAAAGCGCAACTCGCCCAACTGAATGCGCGGGACCTCGCCCTCCTCGGCGTCGTCCGCCAGGCGGAATGGGAAGTACTTCAGCTCCGCGCGCACTTCTTCCAGGCCGCGGCCCATCAGCCGCTTTACGGAATAGATGACCCGCTCCGGCGTCTCGATCAGCGCCTTGCGCGCGCTGTTGCCGACTGTGACGGTCGGCCGGCCGCCGCCTGCAGGGATGGGATCGAGTGCGACCACCGACGGCACCAGATTCGATCCGTCCACGCCGGGAATTACCACCGGCTTGCCGCCCTCCATGTAGGCGACCAGTGAGTTTGTGGTTCCCAAATCGATGCCAACGATGCGCGATTCCGCCATTCCTTCTTCTCAGTCCCCCAGAACTTCGGTTACGTCGCGGACCAGGTGGCTCAGGTAGCGCCGGCGATCAAGCAGCGCCGCCATGGCGTGCTGCGCCGCCGGACGCACCGAGAGATCGCCCGCATCCCAGATCGCCCACTGCGCGTGCAGATCGCGGTCGACCGCATCCACAAGCCCCTCGAACTTCTCTTTAGCACTCACCAGGCCTTGCTTCAGCTCGATGTCCTCGTGGTTCGCCTTCTTCGCGGCGCGCATCTCTTCGAGCTGCATGTTCAGGCCGAAAACTTCTTCGAGCAAATCGGCCGGCACGTGCGAAGGATTCTTGCGCGCGGAGCCGGCTGGCCCAGTTTCGGTCTCGGCGGATTCCCCAACGTCTGTGCCTTGCAGCTTGAGCAGATACTCGGTGCGGCGCAGCGGATCCTTCAGTGTGCGATAGGCGTCGTTCAAGAGCGCCGTGTCGGCCAGGCTCCATTGCTTCTCGTCTTCCCCGGCGCGGGCAAAGCGATCGGGATGCAGCTTGCGGCTGAGACGATGAAACTCGCGCTCCAGCGCGGCCAAATCCAGGTTCAGGTGAGGCTTCAGTCCAAAAACGGAGAAACAGTCGCCGCCGCGAGGGGGCTGAATCTTGCTGCAATGAGGGCAAAATAGAGTGGATTCGTTGTGCGCGACGGAACAGGACCAGCAGGAAACCGGAACCGCGGAATCGAGAACTTTCAGCATCAGACGAGCCTGTGCCGTGTCGCGCTCTACACGGAAAACGACGTCCCGCAACCGCAGGAGCGCGTGGAGTTGGGGTTGATGAAGTTGAATCCCTGGCGCATCAGCGTCTCTTCGTAGTCGAGCGTCACACCGTGCAGATAGACGAAGCTTTTGGGATCGACGAAGACGCGCACGCCGTCGAAGGTAAAGACGCGATCGCGCACGCGGGGATGGGTGTCGAAACTGATGGAGTACGACAGCCCCGAGCAGCCGCCGCCTTTGACGCCGAGCCGCAGGCCGCCTTCCTCGGGCGCAATCTTCTCCCTGACCAGAACCGAGCGGATGCGCTTGACGGCGCGCTCAGTCAGATGAAGGCCGTATTCGGGAGACAAGGCGCCCTCTGAACCGTCCGCCGCAACCAGATTCTTTGAGACCTTCCTATCGATCGAGACGATGTCTGCCATGATTGCCATCCGCTTCCACAAGGGCAAGAGCCCCTGAGTTGTTATCCGGTCTCTTTGGCACGAAATCCAGAAGGCGCCCCGCCGTGCCCTTTCATTACGAACTCACTTCCCGGGCGCCTCCGGCGCAGCCTCCGCCGCGCCGTTCTTCTTTCTCCAGTCGCCGATCGCCGCGCGAATCGCGTCCTCGGCCAGCACTGAGCAGTGAATCTTGACGGGCGGCAGCGACAATTCTTTCACGATGTCGGTGTTCTTGATGCCCAGCGCGTCATCGACGGTCCGGCCCTTGATCCACTCCGTGGCCAGCGACGAACTGGCGATGGCCGAGCCGCAACCGAAGGTCTTGAACTTGGCCTCTTCGATCACCTGCGTCTCGGGGTTCACGCGGATCTGCAGCCGCATCACGTCGCCGCACTCCGGCGCGCCCACCAGGCCCGTGCCCACCTCGGCCGAGTTCTTGTCGAGCGTGCCTACGTTCCGCGGGTTGTTGTAGTGGTCTACGACTTTATCGCTGTATGCCATGGTTCCCTGTTTTCCTTACGCGGTCCCCGTATTCTTTCTCTTTGATTCGGCGGGCGGGCCCGCCGATGCATCCCTTCACGGCTTCGCACTCTGCGTGCTGCTAACGTTTGCGTTTCCGCCGAGGCGCCGCTGGCGCTGAATCGTCAGGCCACGGACGAACAGCAAAAGAAACAGCGCGGCAATCGGCAGCAACGCCGCGAGCCAAACGTGATCGACCATGTACTCCCAGGCTGCGCCGCCGCCGAGGAAACGAAGGGCAAGAATGGCCGCTGGAATCGCGATCCAACGAGCCAGCCGGATTGTGGATTCTTTCCTCATCGCCTGTTCTCAGCGTCGATACGCCTGCCGCTGTTTTCTCGTTCCCTTGCTCCCTCGGTCCCTGGTTCCCTGTCTTAGTGCGCCTGCCACTCAACCTTCGCCAAATCGATTCCCTCTTTGGCCATCTCGTAGAGCGGCGACAGCTCGCGAAGATGCCGGACGACGTTCACCACCTTTGCGGCCACGTAGTCCACCTCGGCCTCGGTGTTGAAACGGCCCAGGCCAAAGCGAATCGAGCTATGAGCTACATCGTCACCCACTCCTAAAGCTTTCAGCACGTAAGAAGGCTCGAGCGTGGCCGAGGTGCAGGCCGAGCCGCTCGAGACCGCCACATCGTTCATGCCCATCAGCAGCGACTCGCCCTCGACGTACAGGAAACTCATGTTCAGATTGCCGGGCAGCCGGTGTTCCATCGAACCGTTCACGTGGGTGTAATCGAGCTCGGCTTCGATCTTCGCCTTGAGCCGGTCGCGCAGGGCTTGCAGCCGCCGGGTCTCTTCCGCCATCTCGGCGCCGGCGATCTCGCACGCCGCGCCCAGGCCCACAATGCCGGGGACGTTCAACGTACCCGACCTCATGCCGCGCTCGTGGCCGCCGCCGTCGATCTGCGCCGCGATCTGCACGCGCGGATTGCGCCGGCGCACATAGAGCGCGCCCACGCCTTTGGGCCCGTAGATCTTGTGCGCGGAGATCGAGGCGACATCGACAAAGTCGTCGATGACGTTGAATGGAACCTTGCCCAAGGCCTGCACCGCGTCGGTATGGAAGAGCACGCCTTTTTCGTGGCACAAACGGCCAATCTCGCGGATGGGCTGCAGCACGCCGATCTCGTTGTTGGCAGCCATGATCGTGACCAGGATGGTTTTGCCGTCGATGGCGCGATTCAGGTCTTCGAGATCGACGATGCCGTCGGCCTTCACCGGCAGATATGTGACGCGACAGCCGGCCTTTTCCAGGCGCTTGCAGGTGTCGAGCACCGCCTTGTGCTCGGTGACCTGGGTGATGATGTGGTTGCCGCGCTCGCGGTACATCTCCGCGATGCCCTTGATGGCCAGGTTGTCGCTCTCGGTGGCGCCGGAGGTGAAGACGATCTCCTTGGCCGCGGCGCCGATGAGCTTGGCAATCTGCTCGCGCGCCGTCTCCACGGCCTTCTCGGCCTCCCAGCCAAAGGAGTGGTTGCGGCTGGCCGCGTTGCCGAACTTGCTGGTGAGGTAGGGCATCATGGCCTCCAGCACCCGCGGGTCGAGCGGGCTGGTGGCCTGGTTGTCCATGTAGATGGGCAGGTTCACGCCTGCCGGCGCATCCGCTTGATTTGACCCCGCACTCATGCCCTTCTCCGTCCCGATTCGCCCCGCCTGCCGCTCGCGCGGGCGAGAAGCATTCCTCTAAGCCGTCAATGTAACCAGCGCATCCCGCGCTTTCCCCGCCGCATGGTCCTGATCCACCAGGTCGTGGATGCTGATGCTCTTCAGAACCGCCGCAATCGTCTCGTTGACCCGCGCCAGCGGCTCCTTGATGGTGCAGTTCGAGGTGAGCTCGCACGACTTGGCGCCCTTGAAGCAGGAGGTGATGAACAGCGGCCCATCGATGGCGTGAATCACCTCAAACGCCGAAATCTGGCGCGCATCCCGGGCCAGGGCATACCCCCCGTTGATTCCCGCGTGAGAGCGCAGAAGCCCGGCCTTGGTAAGCCGCTGCAGAATCTTGGCCAGAAGCTGTGCCGGAATCCCGTAGGCGTCCGCAACGTCCTTGGCGCTCAGCGCGGGCGTCTCCGGGTGTTCGGCAAGACACTTCAGCGCCATCAGCCCGTAATCCGCTTTCTTGGTGAGCTTTAGCATCAAATATACGACTGGATAGGTCCGTGTTTAGTATACGTCCGCTTGAATTCACCTTTCAAGTCCGCGGTTACCATTCCGATGGTAGGAGAACTCGGGCAGGCACTGAATCGATTCACGAAAAAATCGGTTTGATTTCGGGCAAAAGACGGCTACAATCGGGCGGAAAGAGAACCTCCAGCGGTTTCCGAGTGACTATCCCCGAAGCCGGTTCCCGAAATCCCCGTGGGGGGCTTCCTCGCCACGGGCGATATTGATCCGGTTCTCGGGTTCGGACGGCAAGGCAACCATTCGGAACGGCTGGGGCCGCTCTGGAATCGCAGAAGAGTCATTAGGCTCTGAGAAAGATGGCAACCGCCTGCAGACACCCCAAGGTCCGGATTGTTTCCCGGCACGATGACACTGAGTATGTCGAGTGCCTGGAGTGTGGCGAGATTTTCGATTCCGAAGAGTTTCGCGACATGGAGATTGAAGACACAGCTGGAACCGAAGATCTCCCGGACGATTCGTAGGTCTTGACTTGAGGTTCCGCGCGCGGGGCATTCCGTCAAGCCCCTTCGCCCGGGCCCGGTGGATTCCCTATCTGGTCGCGGCTCCGTTGGCCGCAGGCGGGTTCGTGCGGCGCGAAACCACCCACGCATAGTGCAGACCCGAGATCACCGTGAGAGCGATGGTCAGGTCCAGCGCCACCTGCCGGGTGACCGCGACCCAGTACGCCGTCGTGATCTGATGCAGCAGAACCGCCGCGACCGCGGCGATCTGGGCCAGCGTATTCGCCTTGCCGAAGATACTGGGATGAAACTCCCGGCGACCGACAGTCGCGTAAAGCAGCGCCGCGACCAGCAGGATGCCGACATCCCGGCCAAACACCAGAACCGTGACTGTGACGGGCATCAACCCTTTGTGCAGCAGCACCAGGAACAGCGTGCTCAGCAGCAGCTTGTCGGCCACTGGATCGAGATATTGGCCGAACATCGATCGCTGCTTGAGCACGCGCGCCAGCGTACCGTCCAGCGCGTCGGTGAGGCCCGCGGCCGCGAACAGCCAGAAGCTCAGAAGGTAATGGCCCTCGAGGATCGCAGCCACGAGGAAGGGCGCCATGCAGATGCGCATCAGCGTGAGCAGATTCGGCGCGCTGCGCAATGGGTTCAGCCGGTGGTTCTGTGCTTCAGGCATAGCGAACGAGAGGGTTTTCTCCCGTCCACGATGGTACAGCATGGCCTGCACGCCGGGCAGCTCTCAACCCGGGCGGTTCGGGCCGATGCCGGACCGGCGAGCTATACCTCGACCGGCAGCTCCGCCGCCAGGATGTTCATGGGAGTGAGCCCGCGCTGGCGCAGGGCGCGCAGACTGAGTGCGTCGTGGCGCTTGGCCAGGCGCCGTCCGTTGTGGTCCACCACCAGGCGGCAATGGAACCAGGCGGGGTTCTTGTAACCCAGGGCGCGGTTCAGCAGGATCTGACGAGCCGTCGACTTGAGCAGGTCGGCGCCGCGAACCACCTCGGTGATGCCCATCGCCGCATCGTCGGCCACGCAGGCAAGCTGGTAGCTGGGCACGCCGTCGCGCCGCCAGACCACGAAGTCGCCGAAGTCCTTGCCCGCCACGAAGCGCTGCGGCCCCAGGTTCCGGTCGACGAACTCGATCGTCTCGCCGTCAGGAACGCGGAAGCGCCAGTTGGTGTTGCCCGGCATCTCGGGCTCGTCAGCGGTTGGCCCGGGGAGCCGCGGCGTTCCGCCCAGAAACCGCCGGCAGGTGCCGGGGT
Organism: Occallatibacter sp.; assembly: GCA_049514795.1. GTDB lineage: Bacteria > Acidobacteriota > Terriglobia > Terriglobales > Acidobacteriaceae > Telmatobacter. The sequence continues at coordinate 46,394 of JBEKUS010000005.1, read as the reverse complement.
AGAGCGGCTCCTCGTCGAGCGTATCGAACTTGCCGCCGCCGTGGCTGGTCTGCGCGCGTTCGTGCGGCGCGCCGAGCGCGGTCTCCAGGTCCTTGCGCGAGCAGAGGCAGGGGAACAGTCGTCCCGTGCGCAGCAGCTTGCGCCATACTTCGAGGTAGAAGGCGCGGCGCTTGCTCTGCATGTAGGGAGCGAACGGCCCGCCCTTGTCGGGTCCCTCCTGCCAACGGATGCCCAGCCAGCGCAGATCATCGAGCGCCGCGTCGGCATAGGCGGGGCGGCTGCGGTCGGGGTCCAGATCCTCCATGCGCATCACCACCACGCCGCCCGCCTCGCGCGCGCGCTGATAGGCCGTCCAGAATGTGCGTGCGTGGCCCACATGCAGATAGCCTGTGGGCGAGGGCGCCAGCCGGCCGCGATAGCCCGACGCCGGCGATGAAGGAATGCTGGCCATTCTGATCCCGAGTGTAGCCAGCGCGCACCGCGGGGCATATGGCGGGTTTGGTACATGAAGCAGGGAACAAGGGAACAAGAAAGCGAAGGAACGAGGGAGCAAGAAAACAAGGAATTGAGAGAACGCAAGGATGAGTAGCGATCGATCTGCCCGCCACGCGAGAGAGGCTTTTTCCCTAGTCCTTAGTCGCTAGCCCCTGCCCTTCCGGCTTCCACCGCAGGATGGGCTTGCGCGCCGCCTGCACCTCGTCGCGTCGCGAGCCGCGCGCCGAGCGCGGCGCGGTCTTGACCAGCTCGGGATTCTCCTCGGCCTCGCGCGCGATGGAGCGCATGGCGTCGATGAAGAGATCCAGCTCCTCGCGCGACTCGCTCTCCGTAGGCTCGATCATCAGCGCACCGTGCACGATCAGCGGGAAGCTGACCGTGTAGGGATGGAAGCCGTAATCGATGAGCCGCTTGGCGATGTCGCCGGTCTTCACTCCGTTCGCCGCCTGCCGCTTGTCGCTGAAGACCACCTCGTGCATCGATGCCGACTGGTAGGGCAGCTCGTAGACATCTTCCAGCTTTTTGCGGATGTAGTTGGCGTTGAGCACCGCGTCTTCGGTGGTCTGGCGCAGGCCGTCGGGGCCGTTCGCCAAAATGTAGGCCAGCGCGCGGATGAACATGCCTGTGTTGCCATAAAAGGCGCGTACGCGGCCGACCGATTGCGGGCGGTCATAATCCCAGCGCAGTGGCCCGCCAAACGGATGAAGCGACAAAAGCTCTGTGTCGCCGACCCGCTCGCCGTCGGGCTTGAGAATTGGAGCGCGAAATAGCGGGGGGCATCCGTCGGCCGTCGGTTCGGCATTGGTGTCCTCCCAATCTCCCGCATCGGGGCAGGGCTCCTCGCCTTTGTCGTTTCGGACCAGGACCGGGATTGGAAGGAATGGCTCAAGAAATGCCTTGCACGCCACCGGCCCCGAGCCCGGCCCTCCGCCGCCGTGCGGCGTCGAAAAGGTCTTGTGCAGGTTCAGGTGCATCACGTCCACTCCGAAGTCGCCGGGCCGCACCTTGCCCACCAGCGCGTTCATGTTCGCGCCATCCATGTAGAGCAGCGCGCCCTTGGCGTGCAGGATCTCGGCGATCTTCGCGATCTGGCTCTCGAAGCCGCCCAGCGTGGAAGGGTTGGTAAGCATCAGCGCGGCGGTCTCTTCGTTCACCTGCCGCGCCAGAGCGTCGAGATCGATCCCGCCTTCGGCATTCGACTTCAGGTTCTCGACCGCGTAGCCGCAAATGGCCGCCGTGGCCGGATTGGTGCCGTGCGCCGAATCGGGGATCAGAACTTTCTTGCGCGGATTGCCCCGGGACTCGTGCCACGCGCGCGTCAGCAGGATGCCGGTGAATTCTCCGTGCGCCCCCGCCGCCGGCTGCAAGGTGATCGCGTCCATGCCGGTGATCTCGATCAGGCAACGCTGGAGCAGGTCGATGACCTCGAGAATGCCCTGCGCCAGCGACTCGGGCCGGTAGGGATGGGCCTCGGCCAGCCCCTCGATGCGCGCCACAAACTCGTTCACGCGCGGGTTGTATTTCATCGTGCACGAACCCAGCGGATACATGCCGAGATCGATCGCGTAGTTCCATGTAGAGAGGCGCGTGAAGTGGCGAATGATCTCGATCTCGCTCAGTTCGGGCAGCTCTGCCGCCGCGTTGCGATGCGCCGCGCCCAGCAGAGCCTTCGCATCAACCGCAGGCACGTCGAGCGGCGGCAGCTTATAGGCCCGCTTGCCCGGCGACGACTTCTCGAAGAGCAGCGCCTCGTTCTGGGTCGGGTGCGGGCGGACCTTGCCGACGGTGCGAGGACCTGTCGGGCTGGATTCAGGAGTGATTGTGATCATCGGTCTCTCCTACGCTTCCACCGTCTGCGCCGCCAGCACCTTGGCCGCGGTATCGATCTGTTCGCGCGTCACCACTTCCGTCGCGCACCAGAGCGTGCAGTTCGCGAACTCCGGGTACCAGCGGCTCAGCTCGATGCCGCCAACGATCTTGTTCGCGAGCAGCCGCCGGCTCCAGGCCGCGGGCGCCTCGCTGGTTTCGAGCACAAACTCGTGGAAGCGCGGCGCGCCCGTGAAGCGCAGCTTGGCGCCCGGCTGCGCAGCCAGCGTCTTCGCCGCGTAGTCGGCCTTCGCCAGGTTGTGTTCGGCCAGTTCGCGCATGCCTTCCTTGCCGTAGACCGCGAGAAAGATCGTGGCCATCAGCGCGACGAGCGCCTGGTTGGTGCAGATGTTCGAGGTGGCCTTCTCGCGGCGGATGTGCTGCTCGCGCGTGGCCAGCGTGAGCACGAAGCCGCGATTCCCCGCCCCGTCGACGGTTTGGCCCGCGAGACGGCCCGGCATCTGCCGCACAAATTGCTCCTTGGCCGCGATCACTCCGCAGAACGGCCCGCCGTAACTGAGCGCCACGCCGAAGGACTGCGCCTCCATGGTGACGATGTCGGCCTCGGCTGGCTGCCGCACCACGCCGAGCGAGATGGCCTCGGTGATCGACACGATGAGCAGCGCGCCTTTCGCGTGCGCGATCTGCGCGACGGCTGGAATGTCCTCGATGACACCAAAGAAGTTCGGGCTCTGCACGAGCACGGCGGCGGTCTCGTCCGTAACCGCAGCTTCGAGCGCCGCAAGATCGATGCTGCCGGTTTTGGCGTCGTAGCCCACGAGCGCTGTGGTCATCTCGCGGTACTGCAAGTACGTGTGCAGCACCTCGCGATACTCGGGATGCACTGTAGCGGCAACGACGGCCTTGTGGCGGCCGGTGATGCGCATGGCCATCAGCACCGCCTCCGAGGCTCCAGTGGACCCGTCGTACATGCTGGCGTTGGCCACGTCCATGCCGGTCAGCTCGGCGATCATGGTCTGGAACTCGAAGATCGCCTGCAGAGTGCCTTGCGCGAGCTCGGCCTGGTAGGGCGTGTAGCTGGTCAGGAACTCTCCGCGCTGCACCAGCGAGTCGATGATGACGGGCCGGTAGTGGCGATAGGCGCCCGCGCCCAGAAAGCTCGCGTAGTCGGTCGCGTTCTTGTGCCCCGCCGCACGGAAATACTCTACGATCTCGCTCTCGGCCTGTTGGCGCGGCACGTCGAGGTCGTGCGCAAGACGGAACTCTGCCGGGATCGTGGCGAAGAGATCGTCGATTGATTTCGCGCCGATCTCGGCGAGCATCTGGCGGCGCTCGGCGTCGGATTTTGGCAGGTAACGCATAGCAATCCTGTGACCGTGAAAAGGGACTAGGGACTAGGGACTAGGGACTAGGGACTTTGACTTCAGAGACTTCATCATCGCGCGTAACATACGGCCAACCTCGCTGCACAAATCGTCTGCGGCGCTCAACACCTGTTTCGATCCAAACCCAAGCGCTTTGGCGATCACAAGCTGCGTCTCAACCTCAGAGATCGAGCCCCGGGCATTCCCCAGAAATTGAACGTATTCTCCTCTGCTTGACCGCCCATACCCTTCTGCAATGTTGCTTGCGACAGAGACGGCTGCCCTGCGCAACTGATTGGTGAGACCGAATCGTTCGCTATCAGGGAAGAAGGACGTGAGTTTATAGATCGCTAATGTGAGTTCGATCGCACGCTGCCAAACGGCCAAGTTCCTGAACGACTCTCCCATCGCTCGCACCTCGCCTTCCTGTTCCCTAGTCCCTAGTCCCTATGTCCCTTAGCCCCCCGTTTCCTCCGCGATGAACGCCTCGTACGCCGCGGCATCGAGTAGGGCGGCGACTTCGGCCGGATTCGCAAGCTCCACCTTGATGATCCAGGCGCCGTGCGGGTCCTGGTTGATCTTGTCCGGAGCTGTCTTCAGTTCCTCATTCACCTCGGTCACCTTGCCGGTAACGGGCGAGAACAAATCGCTGACGGCCTTCACGCTCTCGACTGAACCAAAGGTGGCGTTCGCCGTCACCGTGTCGCCGACTTTGGGCGCGTCCACATACACGATGTCGCCGAGGGAGTTCTGGGCGTAGTCCGTGATGCCGATCGATCCGATCTTTCCGTTGACCGAGATCCATTCGTGCTCGCGAGTATAGCGATATTCCGTGGGGCAGGGCATGGGGTCTGCTCCTTCAATGCGACAGTCCAGTCTAAGCCGTGGCGCTCGATGGCGAATGAGGAAAAGGCGGCTCGAAGGGTTCAGGGACCGGGGTACCGGGATCATCGCAGGGCGGATGGGCGCGGCGAGAGAACTCGTCGAGATCGCAAGACCGCAGGGAGCGTGCTGACCCCTGACACCTGACCCCTGATCCCTGCTTTTACCCCATGACAACGACCGGCTGGAACAGCGTCCCGGCCACGCGCCGCGCGATGCCGGCCATCTCGCGCTGGCTGGCAAAGACCTTCACCAGCGGGGCCTGCGAAAACTCCGGCAGGTTGGCCTGAGCGCCGTTGCGTAGCTTTCCCAGCGTCTGGGCGTCGCCGGTCACCGCGGGCATCTCCGGCAAGAGAGCGCGGGGATGCACGCACACTGCCTCAAGCGCCGCTGCGTTCCCCGCCAGCGCCTCCAGCTCTTCGAGGGTGTGCGCTTCGGCCAGCGTGAAGGCCCCGGCCCGCGTGCGCCGCAGCCGGCTCAGGTGCGCCCCGCAGCCCAGATCCTGCCCCAGCTCGCGCGCCACGGAGCGCACGTATCCGCCGGAACTGATGTCGATGGTGAAGCTCGCCTCCGGGCCCTCCATCGCAACGATCTCGAAGGTGTCGATCCGCACCCGCGCCGGCTTCAGCTCCACCGGCTTGCCTTCGCGGGCCAGCTTGTAGGCAGGCTTGCCGTCGATCTTCTTGGCCGAAAACGGCGGCGGCATCTGCTCGGTCTCGCCGAGGAAGCGCGCGGCGGCCGCCCGCACCCGCTCCAGGGTCAGCGTGCCGGCTGCTTCCGGCCACTGGTCCGGTCCGGCTGGCTCGCCATCGGCGTCGTAGGTGTCGGTCGCGAACCCTAAGCGGATCGTTCCCGCGTAGCTCTTTTCGTCGGCGGAGAAGTACTGCGCCAGCCGGGTAAACTTCCCCATCAGCAGCGGAAGCACGCCGGTGGCCATGGGGTCCAGCGTGCCCAGGTGGCCGATCGACCGTTCCCCGACGATCCGGCGCAGCCGGTTGACCACGTCGTGGCTGGTCATCCCGCCCGGTTTGTCGATCACGAGAAGCCCGTTCACATCATCACTTTAGCGGTCGCGGTTCCCCTTGCCAACCCGCCGGAATCGGCCCAAGCTAGAGAAAGAGAGATGACGCACGAACTCGAACGCGCGCGAAAGGCGCTGCGCGAGCTCGGAAAATCGTTGAAGAGCTTGCCCGGCAATCCTCCGCCCAGGGGGGTCCACAAGCTGCGCACCACGACGCGGCGCGTGGAAGCGATGGCCGCTGCGCTGCCGCCGGGCGACGAGAAGAAGTCGAGGCGCCTGCTGAAGTCGATCGAGACGGTTCGCAAGGCGGCCGGCAGCGTGCGCGACATGGACGTGATGCTGGCCAACGCGCACAGGCTGGGGCGGCGCTCGGCCGGCGATTCCCTCACCCGCCTGATCGAGCACCTGCAGATTGCGCGGCAGCAGCAGGCCGAAGCACTCGAGCGCGCCCTCGGCCACCGGCGCGATTCTGCGCGCGAAAACCTGAAAGCGTACTCCAGGCTGGTGCGGGCCGCGCTGGCTGCGGAAAAGAAGAAGGATGCATCAGAAGATGGCCTGCCAGTTCCTCCGCCCGAGAACCTGCAGACCGCCGCGACGGACACTGCCCGGGTCCTTGGCTCCTGGCCGCCGCTCGACGCCGAAAACATCCACGCGTTCCGCCTCAAGGTGAAGGAGCTGCGCTACATCCTGCAGCTCTCCGCCGATGCCGATCCGGCCCTGATCGACGCCCTGACCGCCGCGCAGCGCTGCATCGGCGATTGGCACGACTGGCTGCAACTCGAGGAGATTGCGCGTGAGGTCCTGGTTCGCGAAGAAGACGGCGCGCTCTTGAAGCGGATCGATCAGACCGTCCGGCGAAAGTATTCGAAGGCGCTCGCCGAAGCGAATTCTCTCCGCGGGAAGTACCTGACCGCGCCCTTGGCATACGGGGCATGAGCCGCAGCACAAAAGGTGCGCCGCCGCCGCGCGCCCCGCTTACGCTCCGCCGTTCCCCGGCTGCCGCACCAGCGAAAGAAACTCCGCGCGCGTCTCCTTTTGCCGGAAGCAGCCCACCATGGCGCTGGTCACCGTGGATGAGTGCTGCTTCTCGATGCCGCGCATCATCATGCACAGGTGGCGCGCTTCGATGACCACGCCAACGCCCTGCGGCGCGATCGCCTCCTGGATGGCGTCGGCGATCTGCCGCGTCAGCCGCTCCTGCACCTGCAGCCGCCGCGCAAAGACCTCGACGAGCCGGGGAATCTTGCTCAGGCCGATGACTTTTCCCTTGGGAATGTAGGCCACGTGCACCTTGCCGAAGAAGGGCAGCATGTGGTGCTCGCACAGCGAGAACATCTCGATGTCCCTGACGATGACCATCTCGTCGTAGTCGACGTCGAACATCGCCCCGCGCAGAATCTTCGCCGGGTCCTGGTCGTAGCCCTTAGTCAGGAAGGCCATTGCCTTCTCCACGCGCTCCGGGGTCGAGCGCAGACCGTCGCGATCGGGGTCCTCGCCTAGGCGGCTCAGAATCTCGCGGTACATCTCCTGCGTGCTGTACTCGTTCAGCCCTTCCTTCGCCACCAGGGCCTGGAATACGGGTTTTCTCACCACAATCGGCTGCGCCATTCCCTTCAACCTCCCAGCGAACACTCAAAGGAATTGTTCTCAGTCTCTTCCACGCGGACCCGCTCCAGCTCGCCTGCCGGAACCGCATCGCTCAACAGATCGAAGATCGCCCTGCACAAATTCTCGGTCGTGGGCACGCGATCGGCAAACAGCGGGTCGAGATTCAGGCTGGCGTGGTCGAATCGATCCAGGACCCGCTCGCGCACCGCGCGGTCCAGCGCGACCAGATCCACCACCATTCCCGTCTCCGCATCGGCCTTTCCGCCCACCAGCACCTCGACAACGTAGTTGTGGCCGTGGCCGTGCTCGTTGTTGCACTTGCCATAGACCGCTCGATTCTCATCGGCCGACAGCGCCGCTGTGTGAAGCCGATGGCTGGCGCTGACCATGTAGCGACGACCGAAGTACGCCTTCACGCCTCACCTCGGTACTCGGCAAAGATCTCCGGTGTCTCGTACACGCGAACCCGCGTCAATTTTGCCCCGCCCGCCGCGTCAATCGCCGCCTCCAGCCGATTCCACGCCGCAATGGCGATGTTCTCGGTGGTCGGAATTGCGCGCGCGAACTCCGGGGCGTCCAGGTTCAGGTGCTTGTGGTCGTATGCCTCCAGGACTTCGCGCTCGATCACATCCCTCAAGCCCTTCAAATCGACGACGAACCCGGTCACCGGGTCCGGCTCGCCCGCCACCGTCACCTCCAGCGTGTAGTTGTGCCCGTGCCCGTTGCGATTCGCGCAGTGGCCGAAGACCTGCCAGTTCTTCTCCTCGGACCAGGCCTCGTTCCAGTAGTAGTGCGATGCGGAGAAGGTGGCCCGCCGCGTCAGGAAGATCATGCTGATCCCTCACCTAAGAGATTCCGCAGTCTGGTCGAGGTTTCACGAAACCGGGGCGGATTTGCGCAGGATCGTAAAAACCGGCCGAAAGTCACGATCCGCTCAAAGGCCGGTGCCGGGCCGTGTCCTTGGGACCGTCAGCCCGCGTACTCCCGCCCCTTCCAGCTTACGCGCTTCAGAATCCGGTGCTGAAACCAGCTTCGGTAGAGCAGGGCCACAAACAGCGGCAGGCCCAGCGGCGCGATCAGGCAATCGACAAAGGGAAAGTTCGACTTCGCCACCCGCGTGTAGAACCGGAACAGCGTGCGCAGCCAAAGCAGCGCCAGAATCCACCCGGCGCCCAGCCATTGGAGCCCGTGCGCACCCAGCCGCGCATTCCAAAGCTCGTAAGCCAGAATGGGCAGGCCGAAGAGCAGAAGAAAATCAACGGCCCGGAAGACCGAGAGCAGCAGCGCGTTGTCGAACAGAAGCTTCAGGTTCTTGGTCCAGCCCTCGATCATCGCCCGCGTGCTGCGGTACATTCGCGCGGATACGGCATCGTCGGCGTAGCGAAAGCGCAGGCCCACCCTTCGCCGCTTGGCCAGGAACGCCAGCTCCACGTCCTCAAGCACCTTGCCGGCGACGCTCGGATGCCCGCCCAGCTTCCGGTACGCCTCGCGCTCCACCAGCAGGAACTGCCCGTTGGCCGCGGCGATGCGCTGCGCGGGGTCCGACACCTTGGCCGGCGGATAGGCCAGCGCCAGCTCGCAAAATACCAGGGGCATGAGCGACCGCTGCGCCAGCCCGCGCACAATCTGCCGCGGCGAGTAGCTCAACATGCCCGCCTTGTGCCGCTCCGCCTCGTGCATCGCCCGCCGCAGGTCGCCCGGCTCGTGTACCGTGTCGGCATCGGTAAACAGCAGCCAGCGGCCTCGCGCGCGCCGCGCCGCCGTCCAAACGGCATTGGCCTTGCCTGTCCAGTCCGGCTCCAGCTTTCCCGCCTGCATCACAGTCGCGCCGGCAAAGCTGCGCGCGATCTCCGCCGTCCGGTCGGTCGAGTGGTCGTCCACCACGATCAGCTCCCAATCGCGGCCCAGTTCGAAGATCTCTTCCGACTGGCTCACCAAAGACTGCAGGCAATCGCCCAGGGACTCCTCTTCATCTCGCGCCGGAACGATCACCGTCAGCTCGATCAGTTCCTCGGGCTCCGGCTGGTCGAAAACCGTTCCCGGCACGGTCTTGCCGGCCCACTCGCGCCAATCCGCCGCCGGAGCCACACCGTCGCCCGCATCGGCTAGGCCCAGGACCGGCTTGTAGTCCGGCTTCAGTCCGCCGCTCCCGCTCCGCTCCGGATCATCCTTTCTCATCGCGCCTCACCGTTTTCTTCCTGCCCCATCGCTCCGTATTATAAGGAGGTGCGGTTCCCTCGTTGCCTCGCCCTGGCGCTCTCGCTTCCCCTGGCCCTGCTGTCCGCGTGCAACCGCGGAGCGCATCCCGCCCAGACCGGCAAGATTGCCCCCGACTTCACGGTCTCCGACGGCACCTCCACGGTTCAGTTGGCGCATTACCGCGGCCAGATTGTGCTGGTGAATTTCTGGGCCTCCTGGTGCATGCCCTGCGTCGAGGAGATGCCCTCGCTCCTGGCGCTCCACCATGAGCAGCCCAACCTCGTCATCCTCGCCATCAGCATTGACGACGACCCCGTCGCGTATTCGAGCTTCCTCGTCCGCCACCACATCGACCTCATCACCGTGCGCGACCCGAATCAGACCGCCGCGAAGCTCTTTCACACCGACATGTGGCCCGAAACCTACGTCGTCGACCGTCAGGGGTTCATCCGCCGCAAGTTCGTCGGCCCCCAGGAGTGGACCAGCCCGGAGATCGTCAGCTACCTCAAGAGCCTTTAGCCCCCTCGCGCCGCCATCCCCAAGAAAGCCGAAATAACTGCTTGACAAGAATCTTGCTCTGGTGTACTAGTGTTCTAGCACATTGATTTTCGGCGATGACAACACCCCCCAAACCGCCCTTCCGCTTCCTGCTCGACCTTCACACCGGCGTTCCCGTCTACCGGCAGATCATCGATCAGGTCTGCGGCGGGCTCGCCTCAGGGGCGCTAGTGCCGGGCGACCAACTCCCCACAGTCCGCCAACTCGCGGTGGATCTGGCCATCAACCCCAACACGGTGGTCCGCGCCTACAAGGAGTTGGAGCTCAGCGGATTGCTTGAGACGCACCAGGGAACAGGCACATTTATCAGTACCCAGAAGCTTCCCCGCGCAGATGCCGAGCGGAAAAGACAGTTGAGTCAGATTGTTGCCGACGCAGTTTCGCGCGCCGGAGCCGCGGGATTCACCGTCGACGAGTTATTGCAGCAGTTACGCGCCTGGCCCATGGGGCCAGCCCGAAAGGAACGAGAATGACACCCAGAATCACCATCCAGAGTTTCAATGGAGTTGCCGTTGCCGCGCTCCTCGTCTGCGTCGCTGCGGGCGCGGTTGGCGCTGTTCTTATCCAGAAGCCTGCCCCGGCCATCGCGGGCGTGCTCATCGGCCTCTACTTCCTCTATGCAATCAAGGTAGTCAGGCAGTGGGAGAAGGCCGTGAAGCTGCGCCTCGGTCATTACGTCGGCTTGCGCGGTCCCGGTTTGTTTTTCATTGTTCCCGTGCTCGAGACGCTCAGCCCATTTGTCGACCAACGCGTCCGCGTGGCCAGCGTGACCGCCGAATCCACACTCACGCGCGATACCGTGCCCGTGAACGTAGATGCAATTGTCTTCTGGATGGTGTGGAACGCAGAGAAAGCAATCCTGGAAGTGGAGAGCTACAACGATGCAATCACACTGAGCGCGCAGACCGCCTTGCGGGAATCGATCGGCCGCCATGAGCTGCATCAAATGGTGGCCGAGCGCGAATTGCTGGGCCAGGAATTGCAGAAGATTCTCGATGAGAAGACCAATCCCTGGGGCATCACCGTGCAATCGGTTGAGATCCGCGATGTGCAGATTCCGTCGCAACTGCAGGACATGATGTCGAGGGAAGCGCAAGCGGAACGCGAGCGCCGCGCCCGCGTGATTCTGGGCACGGCCGAAACCGAAATCGCCGACAAATTCGCGGCGGCCGCTGCGACGTACAGGGACGATCCCGTCGCGCTCCATCTGCGCGCCATGAACATGCTCTACGAAGCCATCAAGGAGCGCGGATCGATGGTCATCGTGCCCTCGTCCGCCGTTGAGACCATGGGGCTGGGCGGCACGCTGGCGACGGCCTCGCTGGCCAAACAGCAATAAGCCGCGGCGTGTTTCCGCGGCTCCAAACAATCGGGAGGAGACAATGAGCATCCTCAAGAGCTTGCTCGTGGCGGCGATTCTGCTCGGCTGCGGGCTCGGCCTGACCCACGCGACGGACAAGGCCCCACAACCGGTGAACGCGAATGGCGCGGACGTATCAAACATCTGCGGCGTCTGGCGCGGGCAAATGGAAGGCCTTCCTGCGGTCACCCTCGTTGTGACCGACGAGGGTGGCAGTCTCACGGGAGCCGTAGTCTTCTACTTCCATGAGCGCAAGACGGCCAACGACCCCTGGACCTCGGCTCCCGGCCTTCCCGAGCCGATGTTCCGCATTCAGTTCGATGGCAGGACGCTCACGTTTCAGATCAGCCATCGGCGCGCGCATCCGCCGCGGACTCTCTCCGATCCTCCCGTCATTTTGACACTCAGGCTGACCGGCCCAAACCGCGCCGAGTTCGTGAATCAAAGCGAAAGAAGCCCCATCCTCGTCATGGTATGGAGCGATTCCTGACTGTTATTCTGCTTGCGTGACCACGGTCGACATCTTCTATAGCTACGCCGCGCCGCCCACCGAGCAGGCGGCTTTGGCGCTGGCCCGCGTGCGCGACGTCTACGGCATCCGGCGCCTCAGCTTCGATCGCAGCGCGCGCACCCTCCGCGTTGAGTTCGACGCCACGCGCCTGAACGCCGCCACGGTCACGAGGCTCATCCGCGAGTCCGGCCTGGAGATCGCCGAAGAACCGCCGCTGGTTCCCGCGCCCGCACCGGAAGGCGCCGCCACACCTTCCGCCTGACCCGCCCGCAGCCCGATCCGGCCGCGTTGCGCCGCCGCTCCAACCTTGGTACTCTAGGAAAGGTTCGTCGATAGGGCTTCGTCCTGAAGCCCGCATGTGTGCGCCCGTAGCTCAGCTGGATAGAGCGACTGACTACGAATCAGTAGGCCGGGAGTTCGAATCTCTCCGGGCGCACCATTCAAGCCAAAGAAAACAAGAAAGTAGATAGCATTTTGGAGAGCCTCCCGGGAAGGCTTCTTCCTTCGGTGCATGTTCTGGTGCATGTTGCCTCGTTCATGCGCGGACCATTCGTTCCTTTGCGGTCACGGCCTTTTTGTTGCGACAGGTGGCCATACCGAGCCCATACGGGTGATCGTCTTGTGCCCGGCGACCACCTGAATCTCCTTGACGGACACGCCAGCCATAGCAAGCCAGGAACAAAACGTGCGCCGGTTGTTGTGCCAGGTGTAGTCGGCAATTTGCAGAGGCTGGAATGCGGCATCAATCCTGGACACTATTGGGAGACCCAATCGCAATGGGCGTTCGCCAATATACGCTCGAAAGCGCTCGCCTGCGGGGAACTCCGATAAGCTTCTGTCTCTGATGTTCGGCCGAAGATCGAGACACGGTAACAACGGCGCTCTGCCTCGCTCTTACGGGCTGCGCAGGACCAGTTTTGGAAATGAGCGTAAAGTTGGAGGTATGACTGAAACTACGCGAAAAATCGTATTGCCTACAAGGGCATCTGCAAGTTGGCGATGTTCTGATTGCGCGTGGTCGCAACCATTCGTGCAGCGGCTCGAAGTGATACCGAATGTGCCGTCAAAAGCGATAGAGGACGCGTTTAATCGGCACAAATGCACTGAGCATCGACGCCCCAAATGGACTCGATAAGGCCTTTACCGCGCTTCTTGGAATTTGCGTTCGCGAAGCGTTCGCACGCGATTCGAAAGGACTCGGCATGATCGGATGCGCTCGAATTCCAAGCTGCACCACTGCACATCCACGAGGGAAATACGGAGCCGTGCTATACTGAGTTTGCGCTCAGTGATTTGGTCGTGAGCGGCGCTTTGCCCTCTGAAGGCAACTCTGCCTTGCACAGATTTCCCCAAGCCCCTACAGCGTAGCCCTTAAGTCTCCTCCGGCGACTTAGCAACTGGTCTGAAGAAACGACCAGAGAACCTGAGTGAATTTGTCTTCCAGAGTTGGTGGGCAAGAAAGCCGGGACCGCATGAGATTGCGTGGAAAAGGGTGCCGATCGGCAGAGTGCCGATGGGCGGTTCGTGTAGCGTGGGTCAGTTCCGGGTCGCGGGCATTCATCTGAATGCCTGCCGCCAGTCCCAGGACGTTTCGGTTCTTCCTTACGCGCATTTTTTGAATAAGGCTCGCGCCCGTTAACGCGGCTGCGCGCCTCTTGTGTCCGGTTCCGTTTGCAGGCCTCAATGAAATCTTGGGCTCGCGGAGCTAAAAGGATGATTGTCTATTTTGACGACTCAGTTTTCACAGTTTTCACTTTCCAATGCTTTGATGGCCCGGCTCAAAGCCAACCAATTCGAAACTCCCACTCCCGTGCAGGCGGGGGCAATTCCTCCCGCGCTCGAAGGCCGCGATGTTCTGGCCACGGCGCAGACAGGAACCGGCAAGACGCTCAGCTTCCTGATCCCGATCGTTGAAATGCTGCAGAAGCCGGACTCGCAGAGGATGGAAGGACTTGGAGCGCAAGCGCTCATCCTGCTGCCCACGCGCGAATTGGCCATGCAGGTCGAGCGGGCCTTCAATGCTGTCCGGCCCAGCCCGGTGTACTCGGTGGCGCTGGTGGTCGGCGGTATGAATGAACGGCCGCAGATCGAAGCTCTTCGCCGCGGCGTCCGCATCATCGTCGCCACGCCCGGCCGCCTCGAGGACTATCTCAAGCGCCGCCTTGTTCGCCTCGACCGAGTAAAGATCATGGTGCTCGACGAGGTAGATCGGATGCTCGATATGGGCTTCGAGCCGGCCATTCGTCGCATCGCGAGTATGGTCCCTGCCCAGCGCCAGACGTTGGGCTACTCGGCCACGCTGGAAGGCGCGGTCAAGGAAGTGGCGCGCGACTATCTCAAAAACCCGGTTCGCATCGAGATCGGCTCGGTTTTGAAGCCGGCCGAGAACGTCGAGCTGCGAGCCTTCAGCGTGGATGCGGACAAAAAGCAACAGCTACTCGAGCATTTGCTGAACGCCGAGAAAGGCAGCTTCCTGGTCTTTGTGCGCACCAAGCATGGCGCCGACCGGGTCGCGCGGCGATTGGCTCGCTCAGGCCATGCGGCCATCCAAATTCACGGCGACCGTACGCAAGCGCAACGGAACCAGGCTCTGCGCAACTTCACCGACGGCCGGCACCGCGTGCTTGTGGCCACCGACGTGGCTGCCCGCGGCATCGATGTAGCCAACGTCGCCCACGTGGTCAACTTCGATCTCCCCAAAGTGGCCGAGGACTTTGTGCATCGTGTCGGCCGCACAGGCCGCGCATCGGCCAGGGGAGTCGCTTCCACCTTTGCCGGACCGGCCGAGCGCAACGATCTGCGCAAGATCGAACGCGCGCTTTCGATCCGGATGAGGCACTACAGGGTGCGCGCCGTAGATTCACGCACGGCAAACGAGATCGCGGCATAGACCCGGCTTCAGGCTCATACCCGACCCAGCGTTCAGCGCCTGGCAGCAATCCGAGAGGATCGCCTGTCGAGGCGCTGGACCTCCGATCCTGGGCGAGTCATCGGCAAACCGGAAATCACGCTTGGTAATTGCCGGTTCGTCGACAATCCTGGGGTTGGCCAGCACAGCGGCTGTAATTCGCCTGATAGAGACGTTCGTTCACGCCAAGGGCTGCTGACGTCAGCTGAGATCCCATCCCTCGTCACATTCCTGAACACACGCCGATCTTTCGGGAGTAATATGTGTTGGCTAAAGCTTTAGTGCTTTCCCGAGTCTCAAAATCGAGACCTGGGGCTCCCAGATTCGTCAATCCGCCTTTGGAATGCGGGCCACTCGCCAATGGCGGGCAGCACCTTAAAATGCGTCCAACGAAGAAACCCGGGGGCTTTCCCAATATTCCCGAATTCCCGAAACTAATTGGGGGGTGCTCTCCGTGACAGGATCGAATGGAACACTCAGAGATCGAATAGGCCAGATCTCCCGAAGCGGTATCAGGATAGCCATTTTCGTCGCGAGCGCGGCCGCTCAGACGCCCGTTCAGCATCCACTTTTGGGCAACGGGCGGGGCGTCGATCATGTGGGCGTCGGAGTTCGCGACCTCAATAAAGCGCAACGCGACTACGAGCAGCTTGGGTTTAAATTCTGCGAAGGCGGGCACTTTCCCGGTGGCGTCTTCAATACCATCATTCCGTTCGAGAACAAAACATACCTTGAGTTGCTTACGGTCAAGCTAGCTCCAGGCAATGCTGTTCCCCAAGGCGATATCGCCGGCGTTGCGGACTTCGTTATGAAACACGAGGGGGCAATGTTCCTTGGCCTGAACGTTTCTTCAGCCAATGCCGCGGCCAGTTATCTCAAGACTCAGAACTTCGATGTCGAAGGCCCCCAGCCCGGCAGCAGAATGAAGGAGGGGGAGACAGAGCCGCCACCGCCGCAGTGGTATTTGTTGAGCACCGCTGACAAGCCGGTTCCTCAAAAGCTGGGGATTAGCTTGCCGATCTTCTTTATCGAGTACCTTTCCAATGATCGGTATGACAGGCCACGCAAAGAAGGTTGCCTGGAGCATCCCAACAGCGCGGTTGGCATTCATGCTGTGTGGTTTGCCGTACGCGATCTGAGGTCCCAGCTAAACACACTGCGCATTGCGGGCTTCGAAGCCGACGAGTCCCGCGACATACAGCTCTTGGGTGCACATGGACGCGAGTTAATGGTTGGCTCCGGAGCGATGATTCTGCTCGAGTCGAGCGACAAGAACAGCGTACTCCAGAAGTATCTTTCCGAGTATGACGAAGGGATCATCGGAGTCAGCATCGAAGTAACCGATTTAGCGAGAGCTCAGAGAATCGTTGAGTCCGTTACGAGCAGGAGAATTGCCATTTACAAAGGAATCTATGGTCAGAGCTTTCTGTTATCACCAGACGTGACTCATGGAGTGTGGATGGAAATATTTCAGAGATGAAATTTCGGAGAACGTCCTTGTCCCCGGGGCCTTCGTGTTCCGATTTTGTTGGAATCACGCGCGTAGCCCGGAGAATCGCCGTCTCGCGCTTATGGCAGTAAGGCCTTCAGGCAAGTAAGTGCGACCCGCAACGCCAAATGCGCCACGGCGATGATTTTGTACGAGGAACAGAAATGCGCGACACCCCGAGAGAGGGGCCTTACCTGTGTTTACTACTGGCGCTCGTCTTCAGTTCGGTGTTCTATGGATTGATCTTCTGGCCCGGTCGCCTCAGCTCCGCGGGCGCGTGTTCGCCTTGGGTTTAATGCAAGAAGAAGAAGTCGTCGCTCTCCCTCGACGCTTGCCGAGATCCTCTATCGAGGATTTCCGGCGCATCTTTCCCTGCCCTGCCGGACAGAGCAAAGGGCTGTCTTGTGGCGGCCCTTCCCGTTCGCATGGCGCGACCGGCGCCCCGACGAAGTCCCCTTGACATACGCTCTCCCGTTCCCGCTCACAAAATCCTCTGGGGTTGACTGTGTTCCCCGCTCCTTGGTGGCCTCGCGCCGATAGTGGGTCGACTCGTCTCAGTTCGCTCGGGGATTGACACATTCATCTCAATTGTCCGCATGAGACCAATGTCCTCAATAAGAGAGGTTTACGCGACGGAGGCGCGATTGCTAATGATAATCGCGCAGGTTGCCGGGAACCCCTCTTGACTCATGTCAAATCGCCGAGGCGCAAATTGAGCGTCGGCTGGAAGAATTTGGCGTTCTGGCCGGATGACCGGTAATCAGGACCTTCCTCGGTTTGGAGGGCTTCTGTCCAGCTTGCCCGCTCTACGCCTGCTCGCCTGTTTCCGCACTCAGCTCCGCTGCGCTTGCGGCGGCGGGAAGCTCGGGCATCTTGAATTTGGAGAGCTTGCGCGTCATGACCTGGAAGTGGTGCCCCATCACTGCCAGAGTCATGGCTGTGCCGAAGGAGCGCCGGTACCGCGTGGCCGCGGCCGCAAGGAACTTCCAGTAGCTCCAGCGCTGCGAACTGAAGACTCCCTGGCGGACGATGGAATGCGCCAGGGCGCGCGCGTTGGCGACGGTGAGCCAGCGCTGCTTCAAACGTTTCTCGCCGGGCGCCGCCTGAGTCCTGCTCAGGTAGAGCTTGATCCGTTTGTAGTAGGCCTCGCTCGAGTAGATCTGCTTCAACACGGAGCGATACCCTTCGACCAGCTTGGTTGCGTCCATTCGGGGCAGGAAGTTGAGACTGATGCTGGTGTTGTTGCCGGCGCCGGTGTGCAGGATGCGGCCCTCCCGCCAGAGACGGTGGAATAGTTGCGTCCCGGGCATGGCCTGCAGCAGCCCGACCATGGCGATGGGGATGCCGCTCTTCTGGATGAAGTCGGTCATGCGGTCGAAGATGTCTTCGCGGTCGGTATCGAAGCCGAGGATGAAGCCGCCCATCACCTGCATGCCATAGCTCTGAATGATGGCCACGCTTTCCAGCAGGCTGCGCCGCGTGTTCTGCAGCTTGTTGGCGGCCACAAGACCCGACTCGTCGGGTGTTTCGATGCCCAGGAACACAGAGACGAAGCCTGCTTCTTTCATGAGCTGCAACAGCTCGGGGTCATCGGCAAGGTTCAGCGAGGCTTCGGTAATGAAGTCGAAGCAGGTCTTGTATTGACCGCGCCATCGGGCGAGCGCGGCGCATAGTTCCTTGGCGCGCGCCTTATTGCCGATGAAGTTGTCGTCGACGATGAAAACACTCTCGCGCCATCCGGCGGCGCGTAGCTGGTCGAGTTCGGCGATCACCTGCTCGACCGCCTTGGTGCGCGGCCGCCGGCCGTAGATTTCGATGATGTCGCAGAACTCGCAGTTGAAGGGGCATCCGCGCGAGTACTGGACCGTCATGGTGGAGTAGCGGTTCATCTTGATGAGGCTGACGTCGGGCAGGGGGCTGGTCTCCAGCTCCGGGCGTTCGGCGGCCTGGTAGACGGGCTTGGCGGCGCCTTGCTCCAGGTCGCGTGCGAGAGCGGCGATGAGGCTTTCGGCTTCGCCGATCACTGCGTGGTTGGCATTGATCTCTGCGGGGGGCAGGCTGCTGGCGATGGGACCGCCGACCACGGTGCGCAGGCCGACGGCGCGGCATCGCGCGAGGATCGCGAAGAGCGCGTCCTTCTGAATGTGCATTGCGCTGATCAGAGCAACGTCGGCCCATGCGAGATCGCGGTCGCGCAGGCGCTCCACGTTCTCGTCGACGAGGCGCTTGTTCCACGAGCGAGGCAGCAGGGCGGCTACGGTCATCAGGCCCAGCGGAGGCTGCGCGGCGCGTTTGCCCAGAAACGACAGGGCGTGCTTGAAGCTCCAATACGTATCGGGGAAGCGGGGGTAGATCAAGAGGGCGTTCATCGGTCACCTCGTAGGTCAGAAAGCACATGGTGGGCATGAACCACCAGGAGCGCAGCAGACTCGCATCACCGCATGATCAACCCGCAAGTTGCCGCAACGAATCTACCTGAGAGGCTTTTAGACAGGTTCTTCTGTTCTGAACCGCCCCTTCCTACCTGATTTTAATCCTTTCTCGTTGGCCGCGCAGTACCGAACAGCTCGCCTTCGCCGAGGCGGCGGTTGCCCGATACGGCAATCGGCGCCGGCAAGGTGGACTTCACCGGATGAGCAAGCGAAATCTTCGCAGGCGTCGCAGATCCCGCTCGATGACAGTTGGCCTCTTCAAGAACGCGTTCAGTCGCACACCGGGCGCCGGTCGCGAACTCGCCGGTTCCAATGTGGTTGCGGATGGGAAGAGAGATCAATGTCGATCAAACAATCGGAGTCACAACCAGCGCGTCGATGGGAGCGGGGGGCGCGATCTCCGGTAATTGCCCGTGCGCATAGCGGCCTTCAGCCACATCGGTGAACACTCGATTGAGTGTGTCTTCAGTCCTGGCGGATTTGACGTGCAGCATGCGCACCGCGCGCATCACCGTAGCGGACAACAGAAAGCGGTTTTCGATTTTGAGCCCAGCCGAATACACCAGTTTGGATCGCATGTACGCTCCAATTCGCGGTAGTCGTGCGTTTGCTAAAGAGCCGGGCTCGACTTGGTGTGGTCCGCTGAACCAGCTTGGTGCTCGAGGTCTCTGCCGGAAACACAAGGAGGAGAAGGCTGAAGAGAGGAGAAAACCTTGCTGATCCCCTCTATAGTCAGCATACGCTTGTTTGCGCTCTTGTCCTAATTGCAGCCCCGAATTGCCCGCAACTCCTGTGAATCGGCGTACAACCTCATTTGAACCGCCTCACACTACCGGAGTTTCCCGCCCGCGGAAGTATCCCTCCCTGGTGTGATAGAATAAATATTGGTCGTCGAATCCGACTTGGCGTTCTTGCCTGTTCTGCTTCCCGCTTAACTCGCAATCAATTCCACTTGAGTTCAGCGATACATCATGCAACAAAGGAATCACAATGGAACAGGGAACAGTGAAATGGTTTAACGATGCGAAGGGATTCGGCTTCCTGAGCCGTACCGGCGGCGAAGATGTGTTCGTGCATCATTCCGCCATCAAGAGTGAAGGATTTCGTTCGCTCAAGGAAGGCCAGGCGGTCGAGTTCGACGTCGTGAAAGGGCCGAAAGGCCTTCAGGCCGAGAACGTCCGGGCTGTCTAGTCGAATGAATCGCCGGGAAGTGATCCTCTGCGAGATCTTCCCGGCTCTCGCCAATTTACCTGAGGATTCCAACACTCGGCGGAAGCGCTCTTGCTGCTCTTTAGGTGCTGAGGCCCCGGACAACTCCGACGACTTGGACATTCCCACAATCCTTTGCCTGCCCACCGAAACAGAGTTGATTTCCTGTCTGGCAACTCAAGACGGAATTCATTTGGCGTCGCAATCCGAGGAAATACCTCAAGAGAGTTCAACGGAGTTTGCAGGGGTTCAGTCGGCCACGATCGTGAGCGACCGAGGCAAAAGATCCACCGTAACACACACCTGAAGCAGGTACGAAAGGGATATATGGCTGAAGATCAGCAACTCATGTGCAGCGATTGCGGGCAGGCCTTCACGTTTTCTGCTGAGGATCAGGAGTTCTTCCGCGAACGTGGTTATTCGACGCCCAAGCGCTGCAAAGCGTGCCGCCAAGCCAAGAAACAGGAACAATCGGGCGGCGGAGGGTATCGCCGCAGTGAATCGCAGGGTACATCCGTGATTTGTTCCGGGTGCGGACAGCAGACTACGGTTCCGTTCGAGCCTCGAGGGGACCGTCCCGTGTACTGTCAGAACTGCTTTCAGAGCCGCAAGACCAGCTCTGGCGGCGGCGGCCGGCGAAACTTTGGCAGGGGCCGTTAACCCATCGTGTTTGCAGCGTGGACAAAGCCGTCCGCTTCGATTTCATGGGGGACGGCTTTCGGATTCTTTCATGTGAGATTCGCCTCTTTTGACTCGCTCACGACGTCATTCCGTGAAAGCGGCATCGAGCGATACTCCTGCCTCCAATCCTTGCTGGTCCCCCCAAACAAAACCCCAACGTCTCATCTCTCTCCGAGGAGTTCCCCATGAAGAAACCCGTGCCGCATGACAAATACTTCCTCAGATCGCTTCATCAGGAAATAGATCTCTACGATCGTAAAATCGCCTACTTGAATAAGTTTGTCCAGTTCGCTTCGACAGCCGATCGTGAGGGAGCCGAGCACAAATTGCTCACCAAACGGGCATCGCTTGCGGAGACGGCAAGGCAACTGGTTGCCGACGGAGTGGAATTCGACCGATCGGATCTCCCCCGGTCCTTCCGCGCCGCGGAAGCTGCCAGCGTGGATCAATAATCCCGGCTCAGTCTCTGGCAGGCGCGGTCTTGCCTTTCGCTCCGTTGCGATGGGCCGCGTGGATTTCCTTCCGGGGAGGAGCCATGAACGTTCATCCGAAGATGAAATTCTTCCCCCTGTGCGATCTCCACCATTGTCCGATGCGACGAGTCATGCTTGAGGAATCGGCATCGGATGAAACTCAATCGTTCCACCAGTGCGAACGGCGAGATTGTCATCGCATCTTCCGCGATGGTCACGGATATTCGGATTTTGCCGACGGCCAGTTCGATGCATCGCGCTCGTCTTCTCGGGAGTGTCCGACTTGCGGGGGGACACTCTACCTGGCTGAAGTGGATCGCGCGCTGAAGGTTGAGACCTGGGAATGCGCTGAGACGAAGTGCGACTGCACCGAAGATGTTCCCTCCCCGTCATCGCGCTAGATCCGCCAATGCAAACTCACATGCAACGGGCTCAGGCAGGAATGTGCTCGAATGAATTCTTGTCAGCCGCTAAAAATCATCGCCCAATCGTCGGGCGCTCTTGGCCGGCGGACCGAACCCGGGGAAATGCAGAATGACCATGAATCCCGCTCGGTCTTGTTCATGATCGATGAGGCCGGAGGCGTGGAGGTACGGCCCCAGCGCGAACTTCTGCTCATTTCGCAGGTGGGCTGGTGACGGGGGGCCTCCAAGGAGCGTCATCCTTCCCCTCGCAGGCACTTGAAGTAAGAGAAGTCCGTCTTTGTGCCATCAACCCGGGTCAGGTTGAAGCAGCGTGTCCCGTGCGTTGCAAGTTCGACCGTGAAATGCCGAATTCCCGCCCCGGCCTTCCCCGTGGCATTTGGGTGCCGCGCAACAAGGGCACAGAGAAACGAATGGTGCGGCTCTGGAATCGGTGTCTTCAACGGCTGACTGTTTCGCAGTCTCTGAATGAAAAGTTCTGCGGCCCTTTGTGTGTGAAAAGACTCTTCACCGATGGTGAGCGGTTCTATGCGCATAATGGCTTCCTTTCTTCAATCGCATCTGTGCTCCTGCCTTGTAAGCGCGAGAGACGGCGCATTTCAGAAGAAGCACTGATTCGCCCCCCTAATAGGGCTGCCAATGCAGAAGCAGAGCCAACTGACCTACTCCTGAAAAACTCAGCCATAGGGCGCGCACTACGCCGCCAGTTGTCGCAAACGCGTGGACGCGTCTCGTTCCAGGGAAAGTGCGAGTACCTTGCTCGCAAAGACACACAGAAGGCGGTGCTCTTCCAGTTCGTACCAGGCGCGTTCCATATCTACATTCTTCACGGCCGCAAACTTTTTGCTGATCTGATAACACGCAGAGGAACACGCGTCACTATAATCCCGACGCCCCAGGTCATAAGCTCGCTCCAAGTCTCTACAAATTGGACATCCCATGTTGACGCCTCTCCGGCGTTCTGCCGGACGAAACCGCTGCTGAGATGCGGCCGTAGTTCAAAAACTGCCAGCCATCTCGAACGAATTGATTTGCAGGCCGGGGAGAGAGTGTTCCAGTATGAAGTCTTCAGCAAAAGTCAGTCTGCTCGTCCGAGGTCTTTCGGGCATGATCTTTAAGGGATCGGCTTCATCGGCTCGTGCTGCCCGCCTGAACGAACTCCGGCTTTTGTTACTGGCCTGCAAATAGATGGTCATTTGCGGCGCTTTCTTGAGGGGGACGCTCATCGCGGCTCCAGTCGTTCGGTTGCGTGGCTGAACGTTGCTCGTCTGGGGCTAAGCCTGGAATGCGAGAGGCGAGAGGGAAGAACTACTGTGTTTTAAGTGTACACCCGCCAGACCCAACGTGCTCGTCACGGCCTCGCGTTTCCAGCAATCTTCCAACCGCCTCAGCGCAGCGATCGTTTGCGCTCCGCGTGCCGGTTCTTCGACATGATCCGCCCTCCAAATACAACTTCATACTCGGTTCTGTGCGGATCCAGGGGACCTGGTCACCAGCGCTTGTTGCGCCAGAGAGGCGCTCTACACCCCGCTGTACGCCGCGAAGCCTCCGTCGATGGGCAACACTACACCGGTCACGAAAGCCGACGCCGGCGAAAGCAGCCACAGCACCGCGCCGAACAGATCCTCGGGCTCGCCAAGGCGCGCCATCGGAGTGTGCGCCAGGATCGCCTTGCCCCGCGCCGTCCACTCGCCCGTCTCCTTGTCGGTCAGCAGGAATCGGTTCTGGTTGGTCAGGAAGAAGCCCGGAGCGATCGCGTTCACGCGGATCTTCGGCGAGTACTCCTGCGCCAGGTGAACGGCAAGCCACTGCGTGAAGTTGCTCACCGCGGCTTTCGCCGCCGAGTAGGCGGGAATGCGCGTGAGCGGCCGGAAGGCGTTCATCGACGAAATATTCAGGATGGTCCCGTAGCCCTGCGCCGCCATGATCTTCCCGAAGGCCTGGCTGGGCAGGATGGTGCCGAGAATATTCAGATCGAAAACGAAGCGCAGCGAATCGGTGGGCAGGTCGAAGAACTTCAGATCGGCGCTCGTCGTGGCCTGCGGCTTGTTGCCGCCCGCGCCGTTCACCAGGCAATCCAGCTTGCCGAACTTGGCGAGAACTTCGTCCGCGGTCTTAGCCACGCTGTCGCGGTCGAGCACGTTGCACTGGAAGAGCGAGATCTGCTTGCCGCGCTCGCCCAGTTTTTCCACGAGCGCCTTGCCCGGCTCCACGTTGATGTCCAGAATAGCGACCTGCGCGCCGCAACCGACCAGCGCGCGGGTCAGATCGCTGCCCAGAATGCCGGCGCCGCCGGTGATGGCCACCGTTTTCCCTGTGAAGTCGTACATCTTCGTCAGATTCGCCAGCTCGAATGTTCCCGCCATTTCGCATCCTCTCCTGAATTGCGTCCCGAGTATAGAAACCCGCGGCAGCTCCAACAAGTGACTTTCATCACGGTCTGACCATGGGTCCGCGATATATTAGCAAGACAAAGAGAGATTTCGGAAGGGCTGCTTCCCATGCTTCTCGAGTTGACCGTAATGCCCAAGGGAAAAGGCAAGCACGCAGGCAATGCCGCCGCCGACCTGGCCAGAATCGTCGACGCCAGCGGACTGTACCACGAGACGAAGAACAAGAGAACTGTTCTCGAAGGCACGTGGGACGAACTCATGGCCGTGGCCAAGAAATGCCACGACGAAGTTCTGAAGACCAATCGGAAGATCGTCATCGTGATGCGCGCCGTGGATGGCGCGGACATCCATCCCTGCGCGCACACTCCGGGCGATTGCGCCGCCATCAAGGAATTGCTGGAAGACGACGGCGACTGGCTGATGCTCTGAGCATCGGCTGGAAAGCAAAAAGCGGAGCGACCCGCGCTCCGCTTCCCTGCCTCCCGCCGATCTCGAATCTCAATACAGCCTGAAATCCACCTCGATGGTGATCATCACCGGAACCGCCGTCCTGCCGTCCTTCATGGCCGGCTTGAACTTGTACTGGCGGATCGCTTCAATCGCCTTTTCGTCCAGTCCCATGCCCAGCGCCCGCGCCACACGAATGTTCTGCGGATTGCCCTGCGCATCGACAACGAGCGAAATCAGGCAGACGCCCTGGTACTTGGCGCGCCGCGCTTCGTCCGAGAACTCGGCTTCCACGCTGTGAATCACCACCGGCGCGGAGATCCGGCCGCCGACCTGGTACACGCCGCCGCCGGTATTGCCGCCGTAGCCGGGACCGTATCCGTTCCCTGAACCCGGCCCCATGCCGCCGCCGCTGCCCGTTCCCATTCCCGCACCGTTGCCCGACCCGGCCGAGGCCAGCGTCACATTCGCTGACGAATGCATCCCGATGATCGGCATGCTGTTATCAGGCAATTGAATGTCCTTCTGCACATTGATCGCCGCGGGCTCGGGCAGAAGGGGCTTCTCGATCGTCTGCGGTTGCGGCGGAGTGATCGGGTCCTTCATCTTCTCGGGCAGCCTGCCCTTGTTCGCCTCAACGGGGCTGCGGTCGCCGCCGCCGCCGCCGCCACCTGCCTTGACGGTGGACTTGGGCGCGTTGTAGTCGCCCACATCGATGTCGGTGGCCTGCAGCGGCTGATTCACGATCTTGCGGACCACGTGGATGCCCAACCAGATCGCGAACAGCAAGACCGAGATATTGAATGTCGTCGAAATCGCGATGGCCCACGGGTTCGCCTTGACCGCCATCCGGTCAGGCACCGGGACCGGCTGCGAGGTCAACTGCAGCGGCGGCAGCTTGACCGGGAAGAGCACATCCCGGACGCTCGCCCACAAGCTTGCCCAAACGGGCGGCTCTTCGAAGGCCTTGCCGAGAAATGCATCCAGCTCGTGACCGGTCTCTGGAAACGCGGCTCCCTGGATATTCGTCTCTTCCGGTTTCAAGAAATCATTCACCATAAACGCAGATAGCCCGATTACCGTTGATTCTTCGGACCCGAGCAGGCCCCTGGGTAGGCCCATCAATTCATTATGCTTGACCGCGCCTGTCTTTGTCTCGGCTTCCGCGCCGGGTTCGTCTTCGGCGCCGCCATCCAGGCTCTCATAGTCCGTGAGCTTCAGCGCTTCCATATCCAATAGACGATCATTCGGCTTGCTTAGTTATCTCCGAAAAACTCTCTCCGGGCGATTTACACTGATCCATGAACGACTTTGCACCAACGAATGGAGTTCCGATGCCCCCTGCGCCAGAGTTGAAGGCGACTCTTACCCTGCCCCGGACCGCCTTCGCCATGAAAGCCAATCTGCCGCAGAATGAGCCTCTTCGCCTGGCCCGATGGGCCTCGTTGCGCCTCTACGAGCGGTTGCGCAAGGCGGGCCGCGGACGCCCAGTCTATCTGCTCCACGACGGCCCTCCCTACGCCAACGGACCCATCCACCTGGGCCATGCCCTCAATAAGGGCCTCAAAGACTTCGTGGTCAAGTCCAAGACCATGGCCGGATTCGACGCCCCCTACGTTCCGGGCTACGACTGCCACGGCCTGCCCATCGAGATCAAGGTGGAAGAGCAGCTTGGCCGCAAAAGGCTGGAGTTGCCGGTGGCGGAGATCTTCAAGGCCTGCCGCGAATACGCGCAGAAGTACGTCGACCTGCAAACCGAGCAATTCCAACGGCTTGGCTGCTTTGGCCGCTGGCAAAAGCCCTACCGCACCATGACCCGCGACTACGAGGCGCGGACTTTGGAAGCCTTCTACGGCTTTCTCGAAAAAGGCTTCGTCTATCGCGGACTCAAGCCGGTCTACTGGTGCATCCACGACCGCACGACGCTGGCCGAGGCGGAGGTCGAGTACGAGAACCACACCAGCCCCTCGGTCTACGTGCGCTACCGGCTTACCTCGGATCCGGCGGCAATTGCCCCGGCCTTGGCGGACCGGCAGGTCTCCACCATCATTTGGACCACAACGCCCTGGACGCTGCCCGCCTCGCTGGCCGTCGCCTTCCACCCGGACTTCGATTACGTCGCGCTGGAGGTCGAATCGGGCGATGTCTATATTGTCGCCGCGCCCCTTGCGGAGCAGGTGACCGCAGACTGCCAGCTCGGCCCCACGAAGGAAGCCGCCCGCTTCAAAGGCGCCGTGCTGGATCGCGTCACCTTCCGGCATCCCTTCCTCGAGCGCCCGATCCTCGGCGTGCTGGGAACCTACGTCACCGCCGACACGGGCACTGGCGCGGTCCACACTGCGCCCTCCCACGGCGCCGACGACTTCTATACCGGCCAGCGCTACGGCCTGGACCCCACCTGCCGCGTCGATGCCGGCGGGCATATCCACGTCGATCCAGCGACCTGGCCGTTTGCCCAGCCTCCCGCCTACGACGGCCTGAACGTGTGGAAGGCGAACCCGATCATCGTCGCCATGCTCGAGGAGCGCGGCGCGCTACTGGGCGGCTCGCAGCTTGAGCATTCCTATCCCCACTGCTGGCGCTGCCACCATCCGGTCATCTTTCGCGCCACGGAACAGTGGTTCATCTCGCTCGAAACGCCAATCAAGACCGGCGACGGCCAGGAAAAGACCTTCCGCCAGCTCGCCATAGAGGAGATCGACAAGGTGGTCTGGGATCCGGCCTGGGGCAAGGAGCGAATCACCAACATGATCGCCACGCGCCCTGACTGGTGCATCAGCCGGCAGAAGATCTGGGACGTGCCTATTGCCGTTTTCCTGTGTGAGCATTGCAACAAACCAATCATCTCCACCGAACTGAACCGCGCGGTTATCGCCCTTATCTGGCGCGAGGGTATTGAGGCCTGGCGCACGGACACCGCGAATGCGCTGCTGCCCGCGGGCTCGGTTTGCGTTCACTGCGGAGGCTCGCAGTTCCGCAAGGAAACCGACATTCTCGACGTTTGGATTGACGCCGGCGTCAGTTGGATGGCCGTTTGCGAGTCCGATCCGGATCTCAAAGCCGCCTACAATGCCTTTCAGAACAGTGACGGCCCAAGCAAAGAGCACGAGGTCCTCTACCTCGAGGGCGGCGACCAGCACCGCGGCTGGTTCCACTCCGCGCTGCTCACCTCGGTCGCTCTGCGCGGCCGCGCGCCGTACTCGCGCGTCGCCACCGCCGGTTGGACCCTCGACGAACAAGGCCGCGCTATGTCGAAATCCCTTGGCAACGGCGTCGACCCCGTAGATGTCGCCAACCGCATGGGAGGCGAGATCGTGCGCCTCTGGGTCGCCTCCGTCGACTTCCGCGAAGACACGGCCGCCAGCGAAAACCTGATGGCCCGCTGCGCCGAGATCTACAAGAAGCTGCGCAACACGTTCCGCTTCCTGCTCGGAAACCTTACCGGCTTCGATCCGGAGCGTGAGCGCGTTCCCGAGGCCGATCTGCTGCCTCTGGACCGCTACATGCTCGCCCGCACCCGCGACCTCACGGAGAAGATCCTCGCCTGGTACGAGGCCTTCGAGTTCCACCGCGTTTACCAGGCCGTGAACGAGTTCGCCATCGTGGACTTGAGCGCCTTCTATCTCGACGTGCTCAAGGACCGCATGTATACCTTCGCGCCCACCAGCCTCGCGCGCCGCTCCGCGCAGACCGTGCTCTGGCAGATCACCGAGGCCCTCGTCCGCCTGGTCGCGCCCATCATGAGCTTCACTGCCGACGAGGTTTGGGAGCATCTGCCCAAGGTCGAAGGCCGCGAAGCCAGTGTGCACCTCGCGCTCTTCCCCAAACCGCAGGAGATCTTCTCGGAGAATCCGGCGCCACTGATCGAAGAGTGGCAACTACTCTTGAAAGTCCGGGATATCGGCCTCCGCCATCTGGAAGAGAAGCGCCAAGAAAAGGCTATCGGCAAGGGACTAGAAGCAGACATTATTGTCCACGCAACAGATGCAGATCTGATCTCGCTACTTCGTCGCCATGAGACCGGCTTGAAAGAAATCTTCAATGTCTCTAAGGTCACGGTTTCCGAAAGATGGGAAGTCGGCCCCGCACCAGAAGGTGTCGCAGTCAAAGTGGTCCAGACTTCCAACGAGTTGTTTTTTGAGGTAAGACCCGCCTCCGGCACCAAGTGTGCCCGCTGCTGGAACTTCATGCCCGAAGTCTCCAGCTACGGCATCTGGCAAAACGTCTGCTCGCGCTGCCAGTCGGCCCTGCACGAGATGGGCATCGAACCTCCACTCCCCGCGGACCAGGACCCGTCCGCGGGGACCCCGCCGCAACCGGAGGCCGCAAAGTGACTTGGCTACAGGACTGGCCCCGGCCCCGCCGCCTGCCGTGGCTACTCCTCATCTCCGCTCTGGTCTTCGCCGCCGACCGGCTCACCAAGATCTGGGTCACGCGGCACGTCCACATGGGCGGCGCCATCTCGGTCGTCGATCACGTTCTCCGCATCACGCACTGGACCAACGAGGGCGCGGCCTTCTCGCTCTTCGCCGGAACCGCCTCGCCCAACACCGTGCGCTGGATCCTCGTCGCATTCACCCTGACTGCGGCGCTGGTCATCCTCGCCGTTCTGCTGCGCATCGGCAATCGCATCTCGCTGGTCACCGTGGCGCTTGCCCTGATCCTCGGCGGCGCTCTCGGCAACGTCCACGACCGCATCGTCTACGGCTCGGTCGTCGACTTCATCGAGGTCCACATCTTCAGCTATCACTGGCCCGACTTCAACGTGGCCGACTCCTCGGTCGTCACCGGCGCCTGCCTGCTTTTTCTCGACTCCCTTCTGCTGCGCAAAAAACGCGAGTCCTGACGCTTTCCCGGCATCGGACTCACGCTGCGCTGTGGCCGGTATAATTGGCCGGACCACTTAAGCCAACCGCGGAGTCGCTCAAAATGCCTTCACAAGATGCTGCTTTGCGCCCTTCCGCAGCGGATACGTCGCCCGACGGGCGCATGACCTACCAGCGCTGGGTGATCTGCGCTCTGTTGTTCTTCGCCACGGTCATTGCCTATGTCGACCGCGCCGTGATCTCGAACCTGAAGACCACGCTCGAAAGCGTGATTCCCGGGCTGGACGATATCAAGTACGGGGTCATCACGGCCGCCTTCCAGACCGCCTACGGAATCGCCATGTTCGTGGCCGGCGGGATCACCGACAAGCTGGGTACACGGAAGGCGTTCGCGATCGCGATCTGCCTTTGGAGCGTGGCGGCCATGCTGCCCGGCCTGGCGTTCTCCGTCGCCTCGTTTGCGCTGGCCATGTTCCTGCTGGGCCTGGGCGAGGCGGCCAACTTCCCTGCCTGCATCAAGACCGTGGCCGAGTGGTTCCCCAAGCGCGAGCGGGCCACGGCGACCGGCATCTTCAACTCCGGCGCCAATGTGGGCAACATGGCGGCGCCGGTGGTGGTTACGGCGATCATCGCCCTGCTGAGCAAGTGGGATGTGTTTGGGCCGGCAAAGGCCTGGCGCGGGACCTTTTTCGTCGCCGGCTCATTGGGCTTCGTGTGGCTGATCTTCTGGCTCATGGTCTATCGCAAGCCGGAAGAGCACAGCCGCGTCTCCAAAGCCGAGCTCGATCTGATCCTCAGCGATCCTGGCGAGAAGATCGCGAGCGTGCCCTGGAGCCATGTGCTGCCGTGCAAGGAAACCTGGGCCTTCGCCATTGCCAAGTTCCTCACCGACCCGATCTGGTGGTTCTACCTCTTCTGGATTCCGGGATACCTGCAGTCCAGCTTCCACCTCACCCTGGCGCAAAGCCGTACACCGGTGGTGCTGGCCTACGGAATCTCGATCATCGGCAGCGTCGGCGGCGGATTCCTATCCTCGTCGCTGATCGCGCGCGGCATCAGCCCCAACGTAGCCCGCAAGGGCACGATGCTGCTTTGCGTGTTGTGCATCGCGCCCATCTTCGCCACGCCGTTCATTCATCGGTTGTGGATCGTGGTTGCGCTTCTGGGTTTGGCCACCGCGGGTCACCAGGGATGGTCGGCGACGTTGTTCACGCTGCCCTCCGATATGTTTCCCAAGGCCGCCGTTGGCAGCGTCACCGGCGTCGGCGGCATGGGCGGAGCCATCGGCGGCGTGCTGCTGCTGCTGAGCGCGGGCGCGATCGTCGAGTTCACGCACAGCTTCGTGACGCTGTTTGTCATGGCCTGCCTGGTTTATCCGCTGGCGCTTCTCATCATCCACGCCATCGCGCCCAAACTGGCGCCGGCTCGCCTTCGCTAGTCCGTTGCGTCACAATTGAATAGGCGGCCGCGGAGATTCGCCTTTCGCGGCCGCACCCGGGATCGGCCAGATCCGCTTCGACTCTCCCTTCGGCCGCTCCGGTTCAATTCACATGAGGCTCCCAATGAGAAGTCGCCGTTCCCTGTTTTCTGCGCATTCAGCCTTCGTGGCGGCGTTCGCCGTCTTGGTTCTTCTCTGTTCCCCCGCCGCGTTTTCGCAGCGCCTAGCCACAACGGTCGTGCCCACCCACTACACGCTGAAGTTCTCGCCCGATCTGAAGGCCGCAACCTTCTCCGGCGAGGAATCGATCGACGTGAACATCAAGGAACCCACCCGCTCGATCACGCTGAACGCGAACGAGATCGCCTTTCAATCCGTCGCTATCGGCTCCAGCGGGTCCGAACAAGCGGCCACGGTCAGCCTCGACGCGGACAAAGAACAGGCCACCTTCACCTTTCCGGCAGCCGTTCCCGCGGGCGGCGCCACGCTCAGAATCCGCTTCACCGGCATTCTGAACGACAAGCTCCGCGGCTTCTATCTCTCCAAAACCGATCGCCGCAACTACGCCGTTACGCAGTTCGAATCGACCGACGCGCGCCGCGCCTTTCCCTGCTTCGACGAGCCGGCCTTCAAGGCGGCCTTCGACATCTCGCTGGTGATCGACGCCGGCGACACCGCGATCTCGAACGCTCCCATCGCCGCCGACACTCCCGGTCCCGGCGTAGGCAAACACACGCTGGTCTTCGAGCCGACGCCGAAAATGTCCACCTATCTCGTCGCCTTTCTGATCGGCGATTTCCAGTGCACAAGCGGCCAACAGGACGGTGTCGATCTGCGCGTCTGCGCCACGCCCGACAAGGTCGCGCTCACCCCCTACGCCCTCGATGTCGCCAAGTTCGTCCTGCACTACTACGATGACTACTTCGGCATCCACTACCCGCTCAAGAAGCTCGACCTCATCGGCATCCCCGACTTTGAGGCCGGAGCCATGGAGAACTTCGGCGCCATCACCTACCGCGAGACAGCCCTCCTGCTCGACCCCAAGACCGCCACGATCGGCGCCAAGGAGAACGTGGCTTTCGTGGTTGCGCACGAGATGGCCCATCAATGGTTCGGTGACCTCGTGACCATGCAATGGTGGGACAACATCTGGCTCAACGAGGGCTTCGCCACCTGGATGGAGACCAAACCCGTCGCGGCCATGCATCCCGAGTGGGATGTTCCGCAGTTGATCGCCGGCGAGGAGCAGGACACGCTCAACACCGACTCCCAACCCACCACGCGCGCCATCCGCGCGAGCGCCGACACGCCGGAGGAGATCGAGCAGATGTTCGACGGCATCGCCTACGGCAAGGCCGGCGAAGTGCTGCTGATGGTGGAGAACTATCTGGGAGAGGAGACGTTTCGCAAGGGCGCGCACGCCTATTTGACCGCCCACGAGTACTCGAACGCCACGGCCGAGGATTTCTGGAACGCGCAGACCGCCGCCAGCCACAAGCCCGTGGACAAGATCATGTCGTCGCTAGTTGAGCAGCCGGGAGCGCCCCTCCTCACCTTCGGCGCGCCCGCCGGCGGCAAGGTTCCCGTCAGCCAGAAGCGGTTCTTCCTCAGCCCTTCGATTGCGCCCGACTCCGCTCAGAAATGGACGCTGCCCGTGTGCTTCAAGACGGCATCGGCTCCCAATTGCGCGCTTCTCACGCCCGAAACAACCAGTCTCAAGGTCGCCAGCGCCGGCCTCCTCTTTGCCAACGCCGGCGGCAAAGGCTTCTATCGCACCGCCTACGCGCCCGAGCAGTACAAGGCGGTGGTCGCGCACGCCGAATCCGATCTAACGCCGCCGGAGCGCATCAGCCTGGTCGGCGACGAGTGGGCGCAGGTGCGCGCCAACAAGGCAGCCATCGGAGACTATCTCGATCTGGTGGCCGCGCTCAAGGCAGATCCCAACAACGAGGTTCTCAGTGCCGCCGATCAGTACGTGGGATCGATCGCCTACCGCGTGGCATCGACGAAGGAGCAGCGCGACAAGCTGGCCGCCTGGGTTCGCGGCAACTTCGCTCCCGAGTACGCCAAGCTCGGTCCTCCCGCGCCCGATGACTCATCCAACAAGCGCGAGTTGCGCGCGGAGCTTTTCTCCTTCCTGGCCGATGAAGGTCACGATCCCGGGATTCTCGCCGAGGCGCGCCGCATCGCCGATCAGGTTCTCTCCGATCCTGCGTCGGTCGATCCCACGCTCGCCCAGGCCGCTCTCGGGGTCGCCGTGGAGAATGGCGACGCCGTGCTCTTCGACCGGCTGCAAAAGGCCTACGAGACCGCTGAAGATCCCGAAATCAAAGACCGGTCGTTGCGCGAGTTGGTTCAGTTCAACGATCCCGCCCTGCTGCGGCGCGCTCTCGAATACTCGGTCACAAGCAAAGTCCGCAACCAGGATGCGGCGATTCAGTTCGCCATCGGTATCCAGATCCCCAAGAACCGCGACGAGACCTGGGACTTCGTCAAGTCGCACTGGGATCGGATTCAGGGCTTGCTCACGCCCGAATTCGGCTCGACTCTGGTGGGTTCGACGGGCAGCTTCTGCACCGTCGAGGCGCGCTTCGACGTGAAGAGCTTTTTCACCGCTCACCCGGTCCCCGATGCCGGCGTGGCCCTCAGGCACGCCCTCGAGCACATCGACGGCTGCATCGAGTTTCGCAAACTGCAGGAGCCGAATCTGAACACCTGGCTGGCCGCGCAACCCGCAAATTAGGCAAACAAATCGAGTGAGCGGTTGCGCTCACGGCTTTCGCAGTCGCTCGCAGACGTCGTCCAGCTCCGCATCCTGTTTGGTGAAGCAGAAGCTCAGCAGGTTCGACGCCCCCCGAATAGGTGAGCAAGGCCTGGGCACAATGGAAAGCCATTGCCCCCGTTGAGTGGTACCCTCATTGTGACTGCTTGATGCCGTGAAGGGCGGGTGAGCGTGTACTCGATATTCGTGATCTTACTGATGTTTTTGTTGCCGCTTGGATCGATGGAAATGGAGCATCTTCACTCACCGGACGCAGCTTCGTGGGCGATGCTGGCAGGAAAGTGGTTTGTCTTCTGGAGCGGAGGCGTGAGGTTGCTGGGCGCCGGACTGCGCCAGTGCTTACAACCGCGATTCACCGCCAGGGAAATCTTTCGCATGAAGACGGACGAGGCGCTGCCGATTATCCGCGAACACGGCATCGGAAACTTCGCAGTCGGCACGGCGGGGGTTGTCTCGTTGTGGGTCCCTGGTTTCGTTGTGCCGGTGGCTTTGATTGCCGCGATCGCCTACGGCGCCTGGGGCGTGCTCCACGTTGCGTCCAAAGCGCGTAGCATGAACGAGAACATCGCGATGGTCAGCGATTTTTGGCTGGCCCTCGTTCTCGTTGCGTATTTAATCCATACCTGGGCGTGACGATGCACGAGCTTTCCATCGCGGCCAGCGTCGTCGAGACGGTCACCGAATCGGCCGCCGCGTATCCCGGCGCGCGCGTCAAGGCGGTGCGCCTGCGCGTGGGCGTGCTCGCCTCGGTCGTTGAGGACTCGCTCCAGTTCTGCTGGGAGCTGGCTACTGAAGGATCGCCTCTGGCCGGCGCGGCGCTCGTCATCCAGAAGCTGCCCGTCGTTGTGCATTGCGATGCTTGCGGCGCCGACTCCGAGATCGAGGGCGTGCAGAGCTTCCGCTGCCCGCGCTGCGGCGCTCAGGCAGCCGATCTTCGCCAGGGGCGCGAGCTCGATATTGAGTCGATCGAACTCGAAGATCCGGAGCCTGAAGAACCATCGATCGGAGCGACGAACCAAGTTGAGGAGCGGATATGACCACGCGGATCGTTGAGCTGCGGCGGGGAATCCTGAAGAAAAACGACGAGCTGGCGGCGGGGCTTCGCGAGCGCTACACGTCGGCCGGCGTTCTGGTGTTGAACCTCGTCTCCAGCCCCGGCACGGGCAAGACGGCGTTTCTCGAGCGGACGTTGCGCGAGCTGCGCGCGCGCGGCGCTCGAGCCGCCGCGCTGGTCGGCGATCTCGAAACCGACAACGACGCACGGCGCCTGGCATCGAGCGGCGCGCCCGTGCGCCAGATCAACACCCACGGCATCTGCCATCTCGACGCCGAGATGATCGGCAAGCATCTCGACGGATGGGAGGGAGTCGCACTCTCCGGCCTCGAGTATCTCTTCATCGAGAACGTCGGCAATCTTGTCTGCCCGTCGAGCTACGACCTCGGCGAGCGCATCCGCGTGGTGCTGCTCAGCGTGACTGAGGGCGAGGACAAGCCGCTCAAATATCCCGGCCTGTTCAACTCCGCCGATGCCGCCGTTGTCACCAAGATCGATCTCGCCCAGGCTTGCGCCTTCGACCGCGGCCTCGCGATCAGGAACATCGGCGAGGTCCGGCCCGGAATCCGCATCTTCGAAACCTCGGCCAAGACCGGCGCAGGCATGGAAGAGTGGTTCGCGTACCTCGAAGAGCAGCGGAAAAATTGACGGCGCCTCCACGCCGCCGGCGCGGCCCGTCAAAACAAAAGATTGATCTTGACGAATGGTAGAGCCTGAGTCGATGATGAATTGGTTGGCGCACCGGACGAAAACGCTGGCTGTGCGCGCCATCGAGCTTCCCCACCGGACCGCATCATCAGAGCATCGCGTCCTCTAACGCCCTTGATGTCCCTGCCTGGCGGCTGCAGCGCAGCAAAGGGGCTGTGTCACGCCCGAGCGTGGAACACTTTTGGCCTGCCCCGGCCCGTCTTTGCGCCGCGGACGTTATCTTCGTCCATTCACTTCCCCGGTCGTTCATCGAAAACAAACCACTGGAGGTCCACACGATGGCCAATCGTCGTTTTATCTGGGGCGCCGCTCTCTCTGCCGCGCTCTCCGTGACGCTCGTTGCTCAACAAGCGCCGCCTGCAGCTCAACAAACGCAGAACGACTTCTACTCGGTTGCTTGCGTCAAGGTGACACTTGGCAAAAGTGCGGACTTCGGCGCTCTGGTCAGCGGAGATATGCGCAAGTTGGCGCAGGCCGAGGTCGATTCAGGAAGGCTCTCGCGCTGGTCCGCATCGCATACCATCGTGTCCGCGGGTTCCGAGGCGGAATGCGATTACCGGTTCATCAGCTTCTACCCCGGCATTCCGGCTGAGCCCATAAGTGACGAGGAACTCGCCGCCGCTCTCCAAAAGGCCGGCATCGGCGCGACCCCGCAGCAGTGGAGAGATCGCCTCAACAGTGTCGGGTCGCTGGTCTACTCCAGCATCTACCAGTATCAGGCGTCGGTCGGCGGCCCCAAAGAGGGAGACTATGTCGTCATCAACGAGATGAGCGTCCCGAACACCGACGATTGGATCGCCAGCGAAAAGAAGCTGTGGCAGCCCATCTTCGAGGACGCCGTCAAAGATGGCGCGGTAGACGGCTGGTCCGTCGGCGTGCAGTTGATGCCTCGCGGCGCCAAAGATCCGCACCGCTTCTACACCGCCGACATCTATCCCAACTGGGCGTCGCTCTTCACTCTCTTCGGACCAGGTTTCCTGGACCGCTGGAAGAAGGTTCATCCCGACGTTTCCATCGAAGACGGAATGGCTCAGGGACAGAAGGTTGAGACCATCGAACACACGACCCTCTACAAGATAGTCGCCGTGGCCCAGGCTGCGAAATAGCCCAAGCATGCCGCAAAAAACCGGAAAGGCCGCGCCATTGCCAACGCGGCCCTCTCCGATCCAAAGTCGGCTGCAGTGCCGGAAGCGTTCTTACTTTCCGTTTGCATGACTGCTGCGCTGAGAAAGGCCTCGCGCTGCCCGCAGTCCGCGCTTCAAGCGCTGTTGACCGGTCCCTCCCGAAGGAGTATCAAGGCTGTAGCATTTCCCCCGATCGAAATTGGGAACTGAAGAACCCCGATTTGCCGCGAACCCCCGTCAGCGGCAGCCTTCACCATGACCGGCCACTCCGCGGAACCGGGAGAAATGTTCAAATCATGCTTCGCTCCGGTTTTCCCGCCTTCTTGATCCTGGCCGCCTTTTCGTGCACCCGTCCTGCCGTTGCCCAAGCCCCCGCGCAGGCTCCGACTCCGCTGCAAAACGCCTCAGCCGTGCCGCCGGGCCCGCCCGCTAGTCCCGCCAATCAAGGCCGCCAGCAGTTGAACGACTACCTCGACGGCATCGCGGCGCGGGACGAAGCAAGCCGCGCCGCTGCCATTGCGGGCATCGCCACGCGCGCTCAGGCCGAGGCGCGTCAGGCCAAGGTCCGCAGCCAGATTCTCTCGCTCATCGGCAGCCTGCCCGAGCGCACCCCACTCAACGCCAGATTCAACGGCGAAACCGAGGCCGGCGGCTTCAGCATCCGCAAAGTGATCTTCGAGAGCCAGCCTGGTTTCTTTGTCACCGCGCTGCTCTATGTTCCCTCGGG
The DNA here is from genome assembly GCA_049514795.1 of Occallatibacter sp. Classification (GTDB taxonomy): domain Bacteria; phylum Acidobacteriota; class Terriglobia; order Terriglobales; family Acidobacteriaceae; genus Telmatobacter. The sequence goes on along the minus strand of JBEKUS010000005.1, from coordinate 9,456 downwards.
CGAGTCCCGCGAAGGCAAGCGCGCCGCCATCTTGATGACTCCCGGCCACTACCCGGCCGGCAAAGCCAACGACGCACCCGCGGCCGCGATCTTCGCCCGCAACGGCTTCATCGTGCTCTCCTACGACCCCATCGGCCAGGGCGAGCGCCTGCAGTATCCCGACCCCGCCAGGCCCGGCTTCTCGCTGGCTCTGCGGCCCACCGGCGAACACGGCGAGGCGAGCCTGCAGCCCATGCTCATCGGCGACACCTTCGCCCGCTACGAGCTCTGGGACGCCATGCGCGGCGTCGACTTCCTCGCTTCGCTTCCCGGGGTCGATCCGAAGCGCATCGGCGCGATCGGCTGCTCCGGCGGAGGCGCCGTCACTGCGCTCTTGAGTGCGATCGATACGCGCGTTGCCGCGATCGGCTCAGCCTGCTACATCACCTCGTTCGACGCCCTCTTGCCCGCGCTGGGCCCGCAGGAGGCCGAACAGTCCTCGCCGGGGTTCATCGCTTCCGGCCTCGACTTTGCCGACTGGATCGAGCTCGCCGCGCCGCGTCCCTATGCGGTCATCTCGACGTATTCCGACATGTTCCCCTTCGCCGGCGCGCGCTCTACGGTCATCGAGGCCCGCCGCTTCTATTCGCTCTTCGACCCGGCCAGCACCGGAACGCCGATGGGCGGCGCGCCTCCCTCCATTCCACCGACACCCACGGCCCCCGCCCTTAACGCCGACACGGCCAATCGGGTCTCTCCGGACGCACCTTTGCAGTGGATCACCGGCCCCGGCCGCCATGCCACGCTGGAGCCGATCATCGGCAGCATCGTCAGCTTCTTCCTCCGCAGTCTGCAGCCGGGCGCCGATGCGGACCACCCGGTTCTTCCGGCGGCCAGCGGTCCGGGATCTTCGGCAGCCTGGCTCGCCTCACTGCCCAATGACGCGCTCCAGGTCACGCCCACCGGGCAGGTCTCCAGCAGCTTTCCCTTGAGCGCCACGGTCTTCACTCTCAACAAGAGGCGCGCTGCACGCCTTGTCCCCGCGCATCGTCCCGACATCTCCTTCGCCAAGCTGCAGTCCATGATTCGCGACACGACCGGCGCCGAAGCCCAGCCCGGCGCAACCCAGTTCGACGCCGAGATCCTGGCGGCACAGAGCGGCCCGCTGGCGCTTCCCTCCGCGGGCGGGCTGCATCTTGAGGCCGATCTCGCCGTCCCCCCCGCGCCGGGCCGTCATCCTGCCGTTCTGCTGCTGGTTCCGGGCTCGATCCGCGGCGCTGACGCAATCGCGCGCGCCAACCAGGCCAGGTTCCGCGCGCTGGCCGCGCAGGGCAACCTCGTTCTGGCCGTCACGCCCCGGCCGGCTCCTCCCGGCACAGACGACATGAAGACGCCGCTCCTCGGCCCGTTCTATCTCCTCAGCCTTCGCGCCGATCTCCTAGGCCGCTCGCTCGTCGGCCTCCGCACCGACGACGTGCTCCGCGCCGTCGACTACCTCGTCGCCCGCCCCGACGTCAATCCGGCGCAAATCTCCGCCCAGGCCAGCGGGCACATGGGCCTCGTGCTCCTCCACGCCGGCGTCCTCGATCGCCGCATCCGGCACGTCGAAGTCAACCGTGTGCTCTCAAGCTACCGAAGCCTGCTCAATACGCCCCTGCCCATCGGCGCGCCGGAAGACGTGATTCCCGGCGTTCTCCGCCGCTACGACGTCCCCGACCTGGAGCGCGCGCTCAAGCCGCGCCTCACCGAGAGCGATCCGCTGAAAGGCTCCGACGATCTGAGCCAGGATTCGACGCCGCTCGCTACGCTCACCGGCGCCACGCCATGAGTAGACGCGTCGGCCCGGAGAAACGGAATTCTGCTTTGTTTCTCGCCATTTACGCCCTCATCGAGAGCGGATTCGCGTTCCGAACTCCCCTACATTCATGCTGTTGTGTTATAATTCGAGACGCGAAGAAAATAGGCCTGACTGCCCGCTCCCCGCTCCCGGCAGGGCTGAAGAACTGATCCTCAGCGTCTTTGCCTTTAGCGGGCCGCCTATCGGTAGGAGGTTTTCCCCAATGGGCCAGAATCTATTCGATTTAACCGGCAGAGTAGCCGTTGTGATCGGTGGGACCACCGGCCTGGGCCGCGCGGTCGCGGTCGGCCTCGCCGCCGCCGGCGCCGATGTCGTGCCCAGTTCCCGCCGTCTGCGCGAAGTGGAGAGCACCGCCGCCGAGATCGAATCCCTCGGCCACCGCTCCCTGCGTATCCCCAGCGATGTGCTCGACCGCGCCTCGCTGCAGGCCCTGCACGACGCTGTCCTCGCCGCCTTCGGCAAGGTCGACATCCTCGTCAATGCTGCCGGCATGACGAACCGGTGCTCCACATTGAAGGTCGACGAGGCCGACTGGGCCCGGATCATCGAGACCAATCTCACGGGCGCCTTCCGCACCTGCCAAATCTTCGGAGCGACCATGGCCAATGCAGGCTACGGACGCATCATCAACATCGCCTCTCTCGGCTCATTTGTGGCGTTTCGCGGTGTCGCGCCCTACTCCGCTAGCAAGGCCGGAGTGGTCTCGCTGACCAAAACCCTGGCCATCGAGCTTGCCGGGAAGGGCGTGAACGTGAATGCCATCGCGCCCGGCATCTTCCCCACCCCACTCAACCGCGGACTGATCGAAGGCACGCCACGCGGCGAGGAACTTCGCATGCGCACGCCCATGCATCGCTTTGGACAGCCCCACGAGCTCGCGGGTGCGGCCATCTTTCTCGCGTCCGAGGCCGCTTCGTTCATCACCGGCGAAGTCATCGCCGTCGACGGCGGCTTCCTCGCCAGCGGCGTCAACCAATAAGTCCGTCCAGGCTCTGGGCGAAAGTCCGGGTGCTTGTCCGCATCGGAACCGGAAACGTATTACGCCGGACCGCCTGCGGGAATCGCAACTTTGCGTCCTTCGCCGCACGACATGTAGATACTCCTCACCAGTTCGAGTGCGCGGAATCCCTCCGCTCCCGACGACGCCGGAGACCTGCCGGTCCGGCACGCCTCGCCGAAGTCGGCCAGTTGCCGCTCGAAGGGCGTCAGTGAAATCGCCATCGGGTCCGATGCGCCCGATTTCGCTTGCTGGGCCACCGGCGCCGGCTCGCCTTCGTCGTTGCGCACATCCCATGCCGTCAGTTGATCGCCGGTCACAATCGCGCTTCCCTTCGTCCCGTGGATCTCGATCCGCTCCGGATAGCCCGGCCACAGCGCGGTCGCGGCCTGGATGACTCCCGTCGCTCCGGAGGCATATCTGAGCACCGCGCAAACCAAGTCCTCCGATTCGATCTTGTGCGTGGCGCCCAGGTGCCAGTAGCCAAAGACCTCGTCGACCGCTCCCATGAGACTCAGCAACACATCCACCTGGTGAATCGCCTGGCTGATCAACGCGCCGCCGCCCTCGCCCGCCCAGCTTCCTTTCACCGCCCGCGCATAGTACTCGTCGGTCCGGTGCCACTTCACATACGCATCGGCCTCCAGGATCCTCCCCAGCCTGCCCGCCGCCAGGGCTCGCTTCAGGAACAGGGTCGAGTCGTCGAAGCGGTGCTGGCTCATTACCCCCAGTTGGATTCCCGCCTCGCGCGCGGCCTGGATCATCTGCGCCGCGGTCTCCAGGTCCACCGCTATCGGCTTTTCCACCAGCACGTGTTTGCCCGCTTTGGCGCCCAGTTCCACCGCAGCCAGCCGGTAGCCGGGAAAGGTGCACACGTCCAGAAAATCAACGTCCGCGCGCTGGCTCAGCTCCTCCGGCGTCAATACGAACTCGGCGCCGAATTCCCGGGCAAACACACGCCCGCGCTCCTCCGTCCGGTCCGTAACCGCGGTCACTCGATCGCCGATGTTCTCGTATGCCTGCGCGTGCTTCCGCGCAATCGCGCCCGCGCCGATGATCCCGGCTCTCATGGGCATTCAGACTCCCGCTCCGCACCCGCAAATGCTCCCGTGGGCCTACGGCATTTCTACGCGTGTTCAAGGATGTGTCTGGGATTCGTCCGCTCGCTCTGGCGCACTTGTCGCGGCGCAAAGTCCGCCTGTTGGAACAGGACTTTGTGCAGGACCAGCGCCGCAGCGCCGCGTAATCGTGCCGCATCGCCATCCATGGCCGCCACCACGCGCGGCGTGCGATGCGTGAACGACTTGGCGATCAACTGGCTCTCCAGCAGCGGACAGATGCGCGGCCACAGCGCCGTACAGTCGCCCACGACAATGATCACCTCCGGCGCCAGCCCGGCTGCCAGCATCGTCAGTCCGCGTCCCAGATAAGTCACCATTTTGTCGATCGCGCGCAGCGCCCGGATGTCGCCCTTCAGGGCCAGATCGAGCAGTTCCTGAAACGACGCCAGCGTGCTCTCCGGCGCCAGCTCGCGGTAATACCGCAGCCCCGCGCGATTCGAGGCGAACGTCTCCCAGCAGCCCACGTTGCCGCAGCCGCACACGGGGCCGGATTCTTCCAGCGGCATGTGGCCAAACTCGCCCGCCATGTCGTCCCTGCCCCGCGCAATGCGTCCATCCACCAGCAATCCCGTGCCGATTCCCTCTGCGACCGCCACCACCAGCACGTTCGGCGTGTCGTTGAAATTGCCGAACCAGCGTTCCGATAGCAGGCAAGCGTTGGCTGCGTTCTCCATTTGGATTGGAGATTCCAGAACGCGCTGCAACTCCACGTGCAAATCGATCTGGCCCCAGGGTGCATTGGGCGAGAACAGCAGACGGTGTGTCTTCTGATCCACACGGCCCGAAACGCTCACACCCACGCCCTGAAAGACACGATCGCTGTAAGCTGCGCGCAGCGAACCCGCCGCCTCTCCAATGTGCGCAATGGCCGCTCGGGCGTCCTCCGCCGGAGAGCCGGCGTGGAGTGCATAGGCCACCAAATCCCTGCCCATGATCTTCCCGTTGATGTCGACCACCGCCAAGTTGGCCTTCCCCGGCCTCAGGTCGATGGCCAGTGTGACGTGTCGATCGTTGAGCGTTACAAAGGTCGGCCGGCGGCCGCGTGGCAGGCGGCCCAGGCTGCCCGGCACCACCCAGCCCTCATCGATCAGCTGGCCGATGATCACCGACACCGTGCTGGGCTGCAGACCGGTCAATCGCGCCAGGTCGGCCCGGCTCACCGGCTGGTGCAGGTGAATCGTGTGCAGCAGAGTGTCGCGATTGATCTCCCGCGCCGTCTCGCTCGACGCGACCACGTGACGGGAGCGGAGGGGCTTATCCGTTGCTTGCATCTCTCAAGGCCTTCTTCATCGAACAGCTCGTGGAGGCCTGCGCCGTCACTGTGGCACGCGCATCCACGGCTTCCCCATCAATATATCCGACTCGCACGCACGCTCGCTCGCCGGCATAGCATCCTTCTATTCCCGCGGGCGAACCGGCGGCGTGCCGAGCAGTTCGCGGAACCGCTGCCCGTCCGCCGTCATCCTGCAGCCGGAGCGGTTGTCCTTCTCGTTGGCAGCGGACGGCGTCGGACCGAACGCTGCCTTCGAATCGGCCCCCAACACAGAAACCCTGCCTATTGTTCCAAGCTTGCACGAATTCTTTTCCGGGTTCGGCGCAATGACCGATCCCAGTTTAACAAGCTAATTATAAACCACTTAGTTCATCATCAAGGTCCGGTCCGTGCTCGCTGGCCCCTCTCTGCTCTGCGCATTTTCTTCTTGACAAGTCCACATCACGGCCTTTAGTTTCGGAGCGCCAACAAAATGGCAATTCCTGGCATCTTCCATTTCACTTCGAACTCGAAGTGTACCCGCCGGGCCGTGTGGTTGGCCGGATTCTTTCGCTAAAGAGCAATCCATTCGCCAGAAGCTCCTGTCGCGGGCTGCTGTGGGAGGAAGAAGAATGAAGCGACTAACGTTTGTGGGAGGTGTGAACTTTATGTGGCGTCTACGAATCGTTCTCTCCTTGATGGCCTTCATGTTTGCCGTCGGCGCATTCGCGCAGGGCGGAGGCAACGTCGCCATCACGGGCACAGTATCGGACCCGACCGGCGCAGTCGTTCCCGGGGCCAAGGTCACGGTCACGCAGAAGAACACGGCCAGTGTCCGTACCCTGAACACTGACAGCAACGGAAGCTTCAACTTCCCGTCGCTGCCGCCGACAACCTATACGGTTTCGGTGCAGGCGCCGGGATTCAAACAGTGGGTACAGGACGTTGTCCTGCTGGCCGACCAGATCCGCAATATGGATATCCGCCTGCAGGTGGGCGCGGCGACCCAGCAGGTCACGGTGGAAGAGTCGAGCGTCCAGGTCAACACCGTCAGCCAGGAGCTCAGCCAGGTGATTGAGCGTTCGCGCGTCTCCGATCTGCCCCTCAACGGCAGAAACGCGGCCGACCTGACGCTGCTGGTTCCGGGCGCCGTTACCGCAATCGCAAACAATTCCGGCGCTCTGCAGGGTGACACCAAACAGATTCCCGGCGCCGAGGCCATCGCCGTCAACGGCGCCCGCCCCGACCAGATCGGCTACAACCTGGACGGCGCCAACAACGAAGACCTGATGAGCAATACCAACGATCCCTTCCCGTTCCCCGACGCGCTGCAGGAGTTCAGTGTGCAGACCAACAGCTTCGACGCGCAGTACGGCAACAACGCAGGCGCGGTCGTCAACGTCGTCACCAAGTCCGGCACCAACGAGTGGCATGGCGACCTGTTTGAGTTTGTGCGCAACCGCGCCTTCAACGCCAAGGACTACTTTGCCAACGCAAGGGACCCGCTCAAGCGCAATCAGTTTGGCGGCACCGTCGGCGGCCCCATTCACAAGAACACCAGCTTCATGTTCTTCGGTTGGCAAAAGACCATCATCCGCAGCGCCAACAATGCCACCAACGCGACTGTTCCTACAGCGGACAACATGAACGGGAACTTCTCCAAGACCAACCCGACCACAACCATCAACAATCCCTGGACGCACGTTGCTTTTGCCAGCAACGCCTCGATTGGTCCGATCGATCCCGTGGCCACCGCCATAGCCAAGCTGCTGCCCACTCCCGCTGCAGGGGCGACGAGCGGGTTTGTCACCTATTCCACGCCCATCCAACAGAACTTTGACGAGTACATCGCGCGCTTCGATCAGGTGCTTCGCGGCCAGGACCGGATCTTCGGCCGGTTTTACCTCAACAAGTACCATCACGCGCCGACCTATGACGGAAAGAACCTGCTGACGGTTGGGCCGGGCTCGACGGTGCAGTCGCAGAATTGGGCCGTAGGCTATACAAGAGTCCTTTCGCAGTCTCTTGTGAACAATCTCGTCCTCGACGTTGTGCGTTCGGCCTCGGATCGCGGCCAGCAGGGCGGCCCGGGGGGCACCGTTCCGGATATGAAAACCTTCGGTTCGAGCATCTGGCAATTGCCCACGGCGCAGAGCGGCATCCGGAGCTTTGCCGTCTCCGGCGGCTTTACCCTCGGCAACTTCACTGACGCCATGTTTGTCCGCAATACCGGCGATCTCCGCGAACTGCTTTCCTGGACCAAGGGCAAGCACAACATGACCTTCGGCTACGATCTCGAGATGGATCAGTCCAACATCCGCAATACCGACCTCGAGAACGGCAGCTTCAACTTCACCAACGACGTGACCGGCCTGGCGATGGCCAGCTTCGTGCTGGGCTACCAGCACACCTTCAGCCAGACCTCGGGCGACTACTCGGATTCGCGCGAGAACCCCATGGGCCTCTTCGCCAACGACAAGTGGAAGATGTCGCCGCGCCTCACCCTGGACTATGGCATTCGCTGGGAGCCCCAGCAGGTGATGAAGGAAATCCGCGGCCGTATCCAGCAGTTCCGTGCGGATGCGCAAGTTGCCGGTGTTCACTCGTCGATCATTCCCGGCGCCCCTGCCGGCCTCTTCTTCGTCGGCGACACCTACAACGGAATCTCGGTTCCCGATCGCGGGCAAACCGGCGACTTCAACAACTTCGCTCCGCGCGTCGGTATTGCCTGGGATCCGACCGGGAAAGGGAAAATGTCGCTCCGCGCCGGCGGCGGCCTCTTCTACTACTCGCGGCTGCCCGGTCTGTTCCTCAATGACGCGGCCATCTCTGCCCCCTTCAGCCTGCGCATCGACCTGAACGACTCAACCACCGGCGCCTCGCAGATTGGTCCGCTTTCGAATCCAGAGGTGAACTATCCGAACTTCACGTCCGGCTTCCCGCAGCGCTATGTGCTCTCGAACGCCCCCAAGAACGCAACCTTCGTTGCCAACCCCACCCTTTTCTCTTTGTGGCCGGGCAGAAAGTGGGTCACGCCGGAAATCTACGACTGGAACATCACCTACGAGTATCAGTTGCGGGCCGACACGGTGGCGCACGTTTCCTACGTCGGAACGCGCGGAACGCACCTCCGGCAAGACGTGAACCTCAACCCCGGCGTCTACACCGCCGGCAGCACCGCGTCGCTGCAGGCGCGGCGCCCCTACCAGCCCTTTGGCGTCATCTACCAGAATCGGAACACGGGCGGCAACCGGTACAACGGCCTCCAGTTCGACCTGGAAAAGCGACCCTCAGGCGGCAGCGGCATCCTCAACCAGATCACTCTGCTTACCAACTACACCTATTCCAAGGCCACGGACTATGGATTGGCCGAGAATGGCGGCATCACGGATATCGGTTCCAGCATCGGCTCCGGTATGTCCTTCTACGACTCTCGGCAGCACGACTTCGAGACCGGACCCGCCACCTTCGATCACACCCATCACTTCGTCGTTTCGTACGTGTGGAACCTGCCCAAGCTCAGCAAATCCAATGGGCTGGTACGCAACGTAGCCGGCGGCTGGCAATGGACCGGTATTTACAGCTTTACTTCGGGCGATCCCCTCACCGTTCTGGCCGGAACTGACCAGTCCCAGACCGGAAATGCACTCGATCGCGCGGACTACAGCTCCTCCAGCACCGTCGGCACCACCTGCACGTCGGCCGTGCACTGCAAGTCCTGGCTCAACACAGGCAACTACGCAAAACCGTCAGCTGGAACCTACGGGAACTCTGGCAAAGGGTCGGTGCGCGGTCCGAACCTCTGGGATGCCGACACAGGCCTCCTGAAGAACTTCACCCCCCTGCCCTCGCACGAGAACTGGAACTTCCAGTTCCGTGGCGAGTTCTTCAACATCTTTAACCATCCGCAGTGGTCCGATCCCAACGTGACCTTCGCCAACAGTACTTTTGGCAGCATCCGTTCCACCGTTGCCACGGCCACCGGCAACGTGAATACGGGCTCCGACTACCGCGTCATTCAGCTCGCGCTGAAGATGAACTTCTAACGGGCCTCCATGTGGGAACACCCGATCGCTCGCCGACCGGGTGTTCCGCAATCAACCCGGAGTGGGGAATCGGCAATGCCGCTTCTCCACTCCTTTTTTGCATCAGCCGGTTTCCATCTGGATTGAACCCGCCGGATAAATCGTCGGCAGGGTCCGCCTGCCGGCGAGCGGCCGCCCGCCCCCCCCCCCCCCCCCCCCCCCCC